>CAMOKN010000078.1 GCA_946617595.1 uncultured Clostridia bacterium | reverse complement strand
TGGCAGCCGTGTCGAAGACGAGGAAAGGCTCCGCAGGCTTGCTGGCGCAAGGTGAGGAGACTTGACGAAATATTCGACGCGGATGACTCGTTTTCTCTCAAATGGGTTTTGAGAGGTTCAACCAGAGCGCATGTACAACTTCTTATCACCTGTGTTGTGTTGAAACTCAGGTGATCTTTTGTTATAACGCATAGATCTTTAAATTCAAACGCGAAGCGGCCGGACTCAGCCGAAGATAGCCATGAGGGCGCCTGCTGCGACCGCCGAACCGATAACTCCGGCAACATTCGGTCCCATTGCGTGCATGAGGAGGAAGTTGGAGGGATCCTCCTGCTGACCGACCTTCTGCGAAACACGAGCCGCCATAGGTACTGCCGAAACTCCGGCAGAACCTATCAGCGGATTTATAGTGCCGCCGGAAAGCTTGTTCATCAGCTTTGCGAGAAGGACACCGCAGGCTGTTCCGACACAGAACGCGATAAGTCCGAGGACTATTATCATTATCGTTCTGATGCTGAGGAAGTTTGCAGCTGTTGCGGTAGCTCCGACCGTTGTTCCGAGCATTATTACGATTATGTTCATCAGCTCGTTGGAGGCTGTCTTTACGAGTCTGTCAACGACTCCGCTCTCCTTGAACAGGTTGCCGAGCATCAGCATTCCGACCAGCGGAGCCGCAGAAGGCACGATAAATGCAACTATTACCGTGACTGCGATCGGGAAGATTATCTTTTCTGTCTTTGATACGCTGCGGAGCATTCCCATTTTTATCTTGCGCTCCTTGGGCGTTGTCAGAAGTTTCATTATAGGCGGCTGGATAACAGGAACAAGCGCCATGTACGAGTATGCAGCGACCGCTATCGAGCCGAGCAGCTCAGGCGCGAGCCTCTGCGTCAGCCATATCGCCGTAGGTCCGTCCGCACCTCCGATTATTCCTATAGCCGCAGCCTGAGGAAGTGTGAAATCAACTATTCCGGTAGCCGAAAGTGCGCACGCACCGAGGAAAGTGAAGAAGATCCCTCCCTGTGCGGCAGCCCCGAGGAAGAAGCTCTTGGGGTTTGCGATAAGGGGTCCGAAGTCGGTCATACAGCCTATACCGAGGAATATCAGCGGCGGGAATATACCGAGTTTTACGCCGAGATAAAGCATATCAAGTATTCCGCCGTTATGCAGCACCTGTCCGAAGTCTATGCTTGAAACGAGGAAAAATTCGGGGTGATAAAGCTCTCCGCCCGGTATGTTCGTAAGCGCCATACCGAAAGCTATCGGGAGCATGAGCATAGGCTCATACTGCTTTACTATCGCTAAGTACATCAGGAAGAACGAAATGAGCAGCATTATGCACTGCTGCCATGTTATATTGCAGAATGCTGATTTCTGCCACAGATCCTGTATCGTTGCGAGAAATGTTTCTAACAAAGCACGTTCCTCCTTTCCTTAATCCAAAAAGCTGCGCATATTGTCAGCTATTCCTGCGCTGCTCCAGCCTGAGCGCGCGTTCTTCGTACGCTTTATGCTCGCTATGCGGTACTGCTTGCCCTCGGCCTCGCCGAAAGCCGCTATAGCAGCCGCAATTACCGCGATTATCTCTTCGTCGTCCTCTTCTTCAAAGCCGCTGTCATCTTCCGGCTGTATTACGACGGCAGAAGGATTTACAGCCGCCGGCTGAGAAGATGATGAAACTGCCGGAGATGCGGGAGCATTTTTCTCATTCTTTTTCTTTTTTCCACCGGCAGATCTGTTGTTTATCACTCCGAAGATTTTTCCGAAAAGCCACAAAAACAGAACAAGTATCGCAAGTATCAGAAATACCACCACAAGACCTGTCACCACGGTCGAACCTATCAGACCCCACTGGTCGTTTATGTTCGCAGCACTTGTGGTTTCAGTTTCGAGAAGGTGCAATTGACCTATCATATCCAAGACCCCTTTTATCATTTTCCGGCACATTTACAAATCATGTGCCGATATCAAAATCTATTCTATTATACTACATCTGACAGGAAATTTCAAGGGATTTTTCAAATTTTGACCTTTACTGTGAAAATTTGTTTAAATTTTTCGTTCTCTATTGAAAATTACAGCAATTTATGATATGATAAAGTGTAAATGTCTTATTATATTAATAGTGTACCGCAAAATAATTTGTTCACAAACTATTTTGCGGCCGCATCTTAGATCAACAGCAGATCATATCACATCTTATCACGCTGAACATCACATTCAGTATGTTCAGCCGCAGAGCCGATGATCTGCTGCGAGGGATTGTTTATGAAAAAAAATAAAGCTATAACTGCTGTCGCCGTACTGTCAGCGGCAGCAATGACAATGTCCGGCTGCTATTTCTTCCCCGATGAGGAAAAACTGCTCGATCCTCCGACCATTTCAGCGGACGAGGTGACATATTCTACCTTCAACGCTCGCACAAAAGATATCGAGAGCGCGTCCGTAGTGACAGGGTATGTGCGCTCACGCACCGAGAAAGAATGCTATTTCACCGCATACACCGGACGCATAAAGAACGTCTATGTAAGCGTCGGAGATCATGTTGAACAGGGTGATCTTATAGCCGAGATGAATGTCGGCGAGGCTGAATATGAGCTGAAAATACAGGAACTTAAAGTTCAGGCGGCACGGCTAAGATACAATTCCACCGGTTCTGAAGCCGACCGGCTCCAGCTGGAGATCGAACAGAGCACTCTCGAAATGTATCAGGCAGAGTGTGACGGCGCAAAGGTATTCGCACCGATAAGCGGAGAAGTCTCATATGTATTCAAGATAAATCCCGGCACAGAATTTGACCCGTACAAGGTCATTGCAAGGATAGTAGATCCCTCTGACCTGTATGTTGCCGCTTCATTCGAGGACGACAAGACCTTCGCAAAAGGCGATGCGGTGACACTTACCGTTGACAGCGACGTATATGAAGGAATCGTTTCATACACTCCGAAGGACGCAAAGGCTGACGGTGCTGAAGATACAAAAGTGCTTCACGCGGAATTTAAAGGCACCAAGCCCACAGTCGCATATCTCGGAGCACTCGCGGATATAAAGAAGATAAATTCGGTATCAAAGAACGCTGTTGTTATCCCAAAAAACCTCATAAAATATGACGGCGAACGCTCTTATGTGCAGGTTTATGAAAATGGGGAGAAAACCGACAGAGATGTGACCGTGGGTATCACAAACGCTACCGAGGCAGAGATACTCAGCGGACTTTCGGCAGGAGAAGCCGTTATCATCAAGTAACAGTCATCTTTTTTACAATACGGTACTTTCTGTATAAGGAGTATAATTTTGTTCAGATTATTGTTCAGGAAAATGCGCAAGACCAAATGGATGGTACTGTGCCTTTTCGTAGGATTTTTAATGGCTGCGGGAATGATGAGTACCGTGCCGATATATATGGATGCCTCGCTGCAGCGCCTTCTGATAAAGGATATGGAATCGTACCAGCTCAGCAGCGGTGAATTTCCGGGCATATATGCCGTTCAGCGCACACTTCGCACCGGTCTTGGGACTGCCGGGTCGCTGAAGCTCATAGACGAACTTCCTGCCGACGTAAAGAGCAGAGCTGAATATCTCCCTATCCCCATAGGTGCCTCAAAAACCGTAATGGCTGACAATATGCTGTTTCTGGCGGTCGGCGGTATAAGAGGTTCTTCATCTGTCCGCATCAAAATAGCCGCAATGACTGATTTTGAAAAGCACGTAAATATCGTAAGCGGCAGAATGTACTGCGACGGCTGCATCGCAGAAGACGGCGCTTATGAAAGGGTCGCAACAGAGTCGGCTCTGCGCGAGCTCGGTCTGACTCTCGGTGAAGAATATTCAATGATCGGCGGAGATACCAGCAGCGGAGAAACAAGAATACGGATCGTAGGTATTTTCGAGCAGTCAGATGCAAACGATATGTACTGGTCGGAAACAATGAATCCTTACACAAGCGCTCTTATCGTGGACACAGGCTGCTTCCGGGACAGCCTTATAGCCGAAAAGCGCATCAGTCTTGCGGATATACAGGTAAGATACGCACTCGACTATCAGAAAATGGATATGAACGATCTTTCATTTGCGGTGAAAGCAATAGAGGAGGATCTTGAATATTTCCCGACACAAAACTGCACTTTCAGCATGGGTGTTCTGAATATATGGAAAAACTATGCCGAAGAATCCGAAAAGCTTACACGTATGCTGTGGGTATTGCAAATACCCACAATGGTAATGCTCGCGTTCTATCTGTTTATGGTATCGAAGCTGAATGTCGAGCAGGAAAAGAACGAGATAGCAGTATTCAAGAGCAGAGGCGCAGGATCATTGCAGATATTCGGTATGTACGCGCTCGAAGCCGGGATACTCGGAGTTGTCACGCTCATTTTCGCGCCGCTTCTCGGACTGGCGATGTGCAGACTTCTTGGTGTGTCAAACGGATTTCTCGAATTTGTGAACCGCACGGGTATCTCCGCAAAGATCACTTCCGGCGCGGTACTTTACGCACTGCTTGCTGTGGTGATATTCTTTGCAGCCACAATGATACCTATAATCCCTGCATCTAAGCTTTCTATCGTGCAGTACAAGCAGAGCAAGACAAAAGTGGTGAAGATGTCGCTGTGGGAAAAGACAGGGATAGATTTCCTTCTGATCGCGGCTGCTATCGTATTCTATGCGATATACACATCTGATGAACAGATCTCGGCAACTTCGTCGGGAGAGATAAACCCGATGTTCTTTATCTTCTCGACCTGCCTTGTATTCGGACTCGGACTGCTGTTCATACGAATATATCCATATCTGCTGAACCTCATTTATCTGATATTCAAGCCGCTGTGGACTCCGGCTCAGTACATGGCGATAACCACGGTATGCCGCTCTCAGGGCGGACGTGAAAGATTCCTGATGATGTTCCTTGTGGTGACATTCTCACTGGGGATCTTCTCCGCAAACACCGCACGCACCATAAATGTCCAGAAAGAAGACCGCATCAGCTACGCAAACGGCGCAGACATAGTTCTTACCGAATACTGGCTCGAAGCGTCGGGAGAAAACGGATCCGGTTCTTCAATGGGCTATGTCGAGCGCGATTTCAGCCGGTTTGAAGAACTTGAAGGCGTTGAGACTGCAACAAAGGTGCTGATAAACGAGAAAACAAAGGTGACCGTTGATGCAAAAACCGAGGACGGAGTAACTCTTATGGCGATAGAGCCGTATAAATTTGCAAACACGGCTTGGTTCAGGAACGATCTGCTTCCCGTACACTGGTGGAATTACATAAAGGCTCTTCAGGATTATCCTTCCGGCGTCATAATCTCCCGTGCACTTGCGGACAGCTATGAGATAGAACTCGGGGACGCGATCTCGCTGAAATGGTCGTCAAATCAGGCAATCAGCGCACCTGTGCTTGCCGTGGTGGACTACTGGCCGGGAATAAATCCGAATGTTTCGGCAAAGAAGAAAACTTCATCAAGACGCAGCAGCGAGGACGAAGAGTCTGAGTATATAACTTCTTATGCGGTGAACTGCTTTGCGATCATGAATTATAATTACACCAGCACTGTCTCGGATATAGAGCCGTATCAGGTGTGGATGAAGCTGAAAGAGGGAGCTACGACCGAAGCGCTTTACAAGGACATACAGGATAAGCATATACCGGTCGAGACTATAAAAAACACCTCACAGCAGATAATCGCCGTAAAAAACCAGCCGCAGCTCCAGGGAATGAACGGTGCGCTCACACTGAGCTTTGTTGTAATAATCATAATGACGGTGATAGGATTCCTGATCTACTGGATATTGTCGATAAGGAGCAGGACGCTGCAGTTCGGTATCCTGCGCGCAATGGGAGTAACTTTCCGCGAGATCATCGGAATGATCGGCTATGAGCAGTTACTTGTCTCAGGCGTTTCTATCGCAATGGCATTTGTCATCGGCGGTATCGCAAGCGATGTCTTTGTACCGCTGTTCAGATCTATGTACAGCCCCGCGGATCAGGTGCCGCCGTTCCTCGTAATGGCAGCGCAGAGCGATTTCATCAAGCTTTATATCATAATAGTGATAATGCTCGGAGGCGGATTCGCTATCCTCGGTGCGCTGATAAAGAAGATCAATATAAATAAAGCACTCAAACTCGGTGAGGATTGATGAGATCACCCGCAGCGCTCGGGAATTGTCGCAGCGCTTGAGACTGGGGAGAGGAAGAGGAATGGAACCCCCTTTCCCT
>CAMOKN010000077.1 GCA_946617595.1 uncultured Clostridia bacterium | reverse complement strand
TTCTGTAGCTCAGTCGGTAGAGCAGAGGACTGAAAATCCTCGTGTCGTTGGTTCGATTCCGACCGGAAGCACCAACTCCGATACAGCGTATCGGAGAATGCGGATTTAGCTCATCTGGTAGAGCGCCACCTTGCCAAGGTGGAGGTAGCGAGTTCGAGCCTCGTAATCCGCTCCATTTCATCAATACCGTATAGATAAGAAGTCTATACGGTATTTTTACTATAAGGAGGAAAAGCTATGAAAGTTACATCTTCACAGGCTGGAAAAATGCTCAGAAAACTTGAAGACGATATGGACGGAATACTCACAAATGAGACAAACAGCCGTGAGTTTCTTGCTTCGGTAGGGGAGGACGTTGAAAGCGTCAGACCCGCATACGATTATGCAGAAACGCAGGAAAAGCTGGTCGAACTCGAAAATAAGATCCGTTCGCTGAAGCATGCGATAAATGTATTCAATTCCACACAGGAGGTCCCCGGATTCGGAATGACTGTCGATCAGATGCTCGTTTACCTCCCACAGCTTTCCCGCCGCCGTGAAAAGCTCCGCGGAATGAAGAGTGTACTTCCGAAAGCGCGTGAGGAAAACAGGTACGGAAAAGTAACGAATATCATCGATTACCGTTACGCAAACTATGATATTGCCGCAGTGGAGAAGGATTACAACGAGATCTCCGATACGCTTGCTAAAGCGCAGAATGCGCTTGATACCGTGAATACCACGGTGACATTTGAAATTGAAGTATGATATTTTTCCGTCGGACAGAACACCCCTCTATGTTGACTTATTCAAAAGTTCAGTGTTTTGGTTTTCTCTGTTATTCTTTTTTGTTATAAGTTTTTGTTTATGTTCAGAGTGCCGGAATCATTTATTTTGTATCTTTGAGATATTGCTTTGCATTTCTCTTTTCTGTTCTGTCCGTAAAAACTTTACCCCGCAGCCGAAGTACGGTTATAGGCTGTGGGTTTTTTGAAATTTTCTGCAACCTTCGACAGGTCTGTATGGTGTTATATACAGAAACACCCGAAAGGAGCGATATCTATGAAGAAAACCGGTTATATTGCATTAATATGCGCTGCTGCAATGCTTATCACCGCTTCCGGCTGCCAATCTGAGGAAGTGAACGCTGTCACAGCTCCGGCCGCATCGGAAAACCCGGAAACTGCTGCAACAACACCTGCTCCTGCTGCTTCCACGGTGAGTGCTGCGGATACTACAGCCCGTGCTTCGGAAACTGCTGCTGCGGAGACAACTTCGGTTACTGTGAATGAAGCAGTTACATCTGCTGCGTCCGATCCCGATGAAACATACGAAACGAGCATGATCGGCGATTTCTCGGTAGTTGTTATGACTACATCTACGCAGGCGGCTGCCGTAACGAAAACAACAACGGTGCGGACTGCCGATGTAACAACTGCACTAACATCTGCCGAAGAATCTGTGGTTTCGGAAACAACTCTGATGCAGAAAGCTTTTCCCGATGAGGAAGATATTAGCTTTGAGATCATAAGCGGTGCCGATGTTATCACGACAAAAGTTCCGTATATTTCGGTACGGGTGAAATATATCGGAAACGATACTGCTTTTTACTATACTACTGACAGGTATTTACTTGAGAAGTTTGCGGACGGGAAGTGGAAGAATATCCCTTTTTCAGAAGAAAAGATATTCATGGAAACGGCGTGTGAGATCTCGAAGGAATCACAGCCTGTAATTGATATAACTCTTGAAGATGAAGACTATGAAGAGCCGATAACAGCCGGAAAATATCGTGCAGGAATAGAGATAGATTCTTCTATATACTATACGGAGTTTGAAATAACAGACAGTTCTGCTGAACCGGAATATGAACTTGTAGCTGAAAACGGAAGCGAACGTTTCTTGATAGATGAGATCAGTGAAGATCAGTTTGTATGTGAGCTTTATTTTCCATACCCTGACAGATATTATCTTATTTGCGACACAAAAGAATATCCCGATTTTTGCGTCGGTGACTACATAGAGGTTGATTATTCGGAGATGTATATGATATCGGACGGGCAGTTCCGCGTGATACCCGCTAAGATAAGTATGAGTGATTTTGTTCCGGATCCCGATGTTGCATATAAGCCTGTGATCTATCTTTATCCGCAGGAAAAGACTGATATCAGCGTAAAGCTTGATTATAACGGCAGATTAACGCTTACCGATCCGGAGTACCGGAACGGCTGGAAGGTTACTGCCTATCCCGACAGTACGATAGTGAGCGAGGGCAGGGAATACCCTTATCTGTTCTGGGAGGGCAGGAATGATTTCGAGCTTGATACTTCCAAAGGCTTCTGTGTGCGCGGTGAAGATTCTGCTTCATTCCTTGCGGAAAAGCTTGCATATCTCGGTCTGAATGAAGCGGAAAGCCGTGAATTTATGGAATTCTGGCTTCCTGCAATGACGAAAAATGCGTACAATGTAATAACATTCTCCGGCACCGACTACACGGATAATGCAAAGCTTGACATCAAGCCTACGCCCGACACGGTTATCCGCGTGTTTATGACATACTCGCCGAGTGACAGTTTTGTGGAGATACCCGCACAACAGCTTGTTAAGGCTCCCGTAAGGGAAGGGTTCACAGTTGTTGAGTGGGGCGGAAGCGTAAAAGAATAAAGAAAAACTCCCGGAGGAAATATCTCCGGGAGTTATTTTGTCATTGGAATAATACGAAATAACTGAGCAAATGCGGAGTATATCGCATACATCAATGATGTCCGGGCAAATTATTCACCCTTCTGCTTTGCGAAACACTCGCTGCAATATACAGGTCTGTCATCACGCGGCTTGAAAGGAACAACAGCTTCCTTTCCGCAGCTTGCGCATACTGCTGTGAACATTTCTCTGTTTCTGGAAGCGTTCTTCTTTGCGTCTCTGCACGCCTTGCAGCGCTGCGGCTCATTGGTGAAGCCTTTTTCAGCATAGAATTCCTGTTCACCGGCGGTGAATACGAACTCGTTTCCGCAGTCCTTGCATACAAGCGTCTTGTCTGTGTACATACGATATACCTCGCCATAAAATATAAAATTTGACCGTTTGCGGATTTGCACCGCGCCACACTGACTGCACGGTCATAATAGCTGTCTTAGTTTTTTTCTTGCACGGGAAAGAGCATTATCGGCAGATTTCGGCGTAATGTTCATTTTTTCGGCTATCTGCTTGTATGAGAATCCGTCAAGATAAAGCTTCATTGCGCAGTATTCCTTTTCGGTAAGGACAGAAAGCAGCTTTTCGACAGATTCATCGTCCTCTTTTAGGAGTATAAGATCATCGGTGAGCGCACTGTCATCAGGTATCTGCGCAAAGTCATAGTCATCGGCTTTTTCGAGCTTTCCGTGAGCCTTTGCCACCGCGTTTTTCATACGGTTTGTTATACACAGACCGACAAAAGCGGAAAAGGAGCCTCTTACGGGATCGAATGCGCGTACTGCATCGAAAAAAGCAAGATAACCTTCCTGGCAGAGATCTTCCGATTCGATGTTCTTTGTCTTCATCTTTGCGGCTTTTATGCGTATAACACGGGAATAACGTGATATAAGCAAAGCCATTTCGCTGCTCTGCATAGGATCGGGCTGTTCTCTGATAATAGCAATGAGTTCTTCATCGGATACTTTCACAGAAATCACCCTTCCGATTTTCCTTCTAGATTATATCACTAAATTTTCACCGTGTCAACACAATTCCAAAAAATTTCTACAAATTGCAGAATTATATCTATAATTTACAATATTTTTTTCTGCCCTCGGTGAAGATATTACCGCCGTGGCAGTCAATAGTCACTGTAAGAGGGAAGTCTTCGATATACAGTTTTTTTACGCTTTCGCAGCCGAGATCCTCAAAAGCAATCACTTCACAGCTTTTAATGCATTTGCAGGCAAGTGCTCCCGCACCTCCGACTGCGCAGAAATACACTGCCTTGTTGCGCTCGATCGCATCTATGACAGCCTGACTGCGCTCGCCTTTTCCGATCATTGCGGCAAGCCCGCGGTCAAGAAAATCGGGAGCCCATTTATCCATTCTTCCGGAAGTGGTAGGACCGCAGGAACCTATCACCATACCTTCTTTTGTACCTGTAGGACCGGCATAGTAAATAACAGCTCCTTTAAGATCGTAGGGAAGGGGCTCGCCTTTTTCTATGAGTTCCGCTATGCGTTTGTGAGCAGCGTCACGGGAAGTGAACACTGTACCGGAAAGCAGAACCTTATCCCCGGCGCAAAGCTCGGGGGATAAGGTTTTAAGCTGATCAACACTGATTATTTTCATATAAGCAGATCGGAAAGATCGGAATCGGCGGAGAGATCGGAATCACTGCCGTTAGAATCGCCGCCGAAGTTCCACGGGTCATCAGCCGAGGGCTTCTTGAAGGTAGGCTTTTCGTTTTTCTTATCTCCTGCCTGACTTGTCTGAGTTGAACCCGCGGCAAAGAGATCCGCAAATTCACCGAAATCATCTGCTGCCGAACGGCTGGGCTGAGTCTTTTCTTCATCGAAGTTGATGTTTGTGGGTGTAAGGTCAAAGTCAGAAGCCTTTTCAGCTGCCTTCGCATCTGCCATCATATTGGCGAGAGTATCATCGTCGGCGCTGTTCGGGTTTATAGCTATGTCAAAGATATCTTCACCGAGGTCTTTGCCCTTGTCTATGCCCTTTGTCTCGTCAATAGGAGTGATATCGAAATCGGCTCCGATAGGCTCGGGAGCGGCATCGAGTGAGAAGTCATCGACCATACCCACGCCGTCCATATTGATAAGCGGGATATCGCCGGACAAATCATCGTCTTTGGGCTCGGTAAGGAAGAAGCCCTCGAAATCGGAATCAAGACCGGGACGGTCAGCCTTATCAGCCTTTGCCGGAGCCTTCTTGGGAGCTTCTTTTGCATCCTGCCTGGAGTCATCAAATACAGGTGCGGTGATGACATCGGGCATATCCGACATAAGTTCATCGTCGCTGGGCATGTTAGTCTCGGGGCTGTCGATGGACATAGAGCTGATTATATCGCTGTCACCGAATTCATCATCTTCTTCAACTGTACCGCTGTTTTCAAATGTAGTCTCGACCTTGATCTTCTTCTTGAGTTCTTCAAACTTGTCAAGGCTGAACTTCTTTTCGTCAAATACAGGAAGTTCGAGTTTTGCCTTGATATCTCCGACGGCGAGTGCGATCTCTTCGCTGATCTTGCCGATAGGAGAGAGGTCAGCGGCAGAAGCCTGTGCGTCGGCAGCGGCCTGAGCTTCACCGATCTTGCCCTTTGCGCCGTCTATCTGACCCTGTGTATCGGAAACGAACTTGGTGATTCCGTCGATCTCGGACTTAGCGCCGTTGAGGGTATCGTTGAAGCCGTTCATCTGCTGAGTAGCGGCTGTGATCTGACCGGAAGTATCTGTCATAGCCTTTGAAGCTTCGGAGATAAGGCTTGTGGTCTCATTCATCTGTCTGGAAGCTTCGCTTATCTGACCGGAAGTTTCGGTCATAGCCTTTGAAGCCTCGGAAATAAGACCTGTGGTCTCGTTCATCTGTCTGGAAGCCTGATTGATCTTTTCGGTTGTTTCGTTGATAGACTGGGCAAAACCTGTGATCTGTTCGGTAGTGGAATTTATCTGCTTGGAAACCGAATCGATACGGCTTGTTGTTTCGGAGATCTGCTTTGCGACAGTATCTATCTGACCTGTGGTCTCATTGAACTGCCTGCAGATGCCGTCGATATTGCTTGTTACAGTGGTTATCTGTGAATTTACGGAATTGAACTGAGCGGAGAAGGAATCGAACAGGGCAGTGAGGGCGCCGATCTTTTCGGTAACTTCCTTTACTCTTGCAGCAGAGCTTGCCTGCTCGTCATTGGTCTTCCTGATCTGAGCATCAAGTCTGGATTTAACGTCATTAAGCTTGTCAGCCTTTTCCTTGAGTTCGGACTGGACATCAGCCTTGTACTTGTCGCAGGCTTTTACTGTTTCTGCGGCATAGCTCTTTGCGGCATTGATGATCTCTTTTGCGTAAGCGCTTGCTTCGGACATTACTTCATCAGCGTTGCTGGTAGTGACAGCCTTGCCTGCGGATCCGCCGCCGTTCTTCTTGAGTTCGAGATACTTTGCCTTGAGTTTTTCAAACTCTTCGCGTACTTTCTTCTCGGACATCTTTGCCATAGCGCATTCCTTGTCGAACTTAGCGACATTTCTGCGCTCGTCAAGAACACTCTTGCGGAGTTCCATGATCTTCTTGTCGCTTTCAGCCTTAAGGTCGGCGATAAGTTTCTTGGTTTCGGCTGTGCTGTCCTTTATAACAGGTGCAGATGCATTGGCAGCAGCCTGTTCAGCGGTCTTTTTCTCATTGACTGCGCGCGCTGCCTCCCGGTTTGCATCGGCAAGATTGGTCTGAAGGTTGCTTATACGGGTCTCAAGTTCCGCACGTTCTTCCTTCATCTGCTTTCTGAGTTTGTTTATGTAGAGATTTACCTCGTTTTTGTCGAAGCCGCCCATGACGGTCTTGAAACCGACACCTTCGCTGTTCGGTTCCTTCTTTTCCTTGGACTTATCCTGTTGTTTAGCGTCTGCCATAAAGCTACCTCCATTAATTGGAACCTACCGCGAAAGATACGACAAAAAACGGGGTACAGTTCCCTAATATTTATATTATAACAAAACTTATCTTATCTTTCAATAGTCATTATTGATAAAAATGCACAATATTTTTTTATCTTTTCAAAGAAATTCAGTTTTTTTTGAAAAAACTATTGTATTTTTCCCGGAAATGTGTATAATAGAATAGAAGAGGAATAGTCTGAACTTAAGTTCAACTGCCGCGCATTATGCCGGCATCATAATATCTTAAAGGAAGGTAAGTATAATGCAGGATAAAACAATGACGTTCTCCGTCAAGGACGAGCGTGATCACGAGATGAAGGAGATCCTCACCACAGTATATCAGGCTCTCAACGAGAAGGGCTACAACCCGATCAACCAGCTTGTTGGCTACATACTGTCCGAGGATCCGACATACATAACCACATATAATAATGCAAGAAGCCTTATCAGACGCATAGACCGTGATGAGCTTCTCCAGGCTCTTGTTAAGAATTATCTTGGCGAATAATTGTTTTCATGGATAACAAAAATCCCGCGGAATCTGTACCGCGGGATTTTTTATATGTCTGAATCGATGGCTTCAATTACATATTCATATTCCGGAAAGTCGGAACGTATGCGCTTCCTGCATCTTTCGAGAAATCCGTTCCTGTAGTCCTCATTATCCCGCATAGCCTGTTTTGCGCCCCAGAGATGAGTATAATCGTTCTGCGATATGAACAGCCTGTCCATATCCATCAGCGTCTCTATCTCCGTTCCTGTAAGCTCACACAGCATCGCGAGCAGCCGCTGTTCGGCAAAGACCATTCTGCACAGCCGGTCATCACACCTGTTCTCGGAAGCGGATCTCATGAACGCGATAGCCTGATTAGCATAGAATGTTCTGAAAGAAGCGTCCGGTATATAAAGAAATGCGGTGTTGCAGGGAAGTGCCTGTTTGTCGAGTCTTTCAAGAAGCGGAAAGCCCTGTACTCCGAAAAGAGAAGGATTCGGGTAGATATCGGGGGAGAGGTATTCGCGGTGCGCTGTGGTTACTGCTGTTTCCGACAAAGCAAGCGTCTTCCAGATTATGAGGTCTTCGTCTACAAGCGCGGCATTATCGGGAATATCCCGGAGTGCGATAAGCTTGCCCGCAGCCCAGAAC
>CAMOKN010000076.1 GCA_946617595.1 uncultured Clostridia bacterium | reverse complement strand
CCCCCAGCGGGGGAGACACCCTCTGTCTCGCAAGCTCGACACCTCCCCGCTGCCGGGGAGACCACGCAAGGTGAGGAGACTTGACGAAATATTCGACGCGGATGACTCGTTTTCTCTCAAATGGGTTTTTAGAGGTTCCCTTATGCTCAGCGGATCACTCTACCGATTTGAGTGCCTCTATCATATTCACTTTCTGAAGCCGCCTGTGCATCGCCAGTGTTACCAGCACCGAGAATACAATGGTTATCACTGCCGCAAGCACAAAACTCAGAGGATAGATGTTCCTGCCGAACATAACGATATCGACTTCTGCGGTGGTTATAACGAACCGTGCAAGGAATATGCCGAGTATAAGTCCGAAGCCTGTTCCGATCAGCGAAAGAATGATATTCTCCCTGAAAATGTACTTATCGACCTCACCGTCGTAGAAGCCCAGCACCTTCAGGGTCGCGATCTCCCTTATACGCTCGGTAATATTTATGTTTGTCAGATTATACATAACAACAAATGCAAGCATTCCCGCAGACGCGATTATAACCATTATTACAAGACTCAGTGAATCCAGCATTCTTGTGAACGACTGCAAAGTGACCGAATTGAAAGTAACATTAAGCACGCCGTCTATCGCCAGGAGCTTCTCACCAAGCTTATCCTGTTCATCTCCCGTGCCGAGAGGGTGGCGGAAGTACAGGACATTGTAGGCGGGTCCTTCACCAAAAAGGCTCTCATAGTATTCCGGAGTCATATAGATATAGTGGTTGGGATAATTCTCAAACGGTGCCGTGACGGTAAGGGAAATACGGTCTGCATCGTCCGTGTCTATCTCAACGGTACTTCCGGCGCCAATTCCGCCAAGCAGCAGCGAGGACTTCTCATCTATATAGATATTATCCCCCGAAAGCCCGAATCTATCACCGGTCGTCCTGCTTCTCAGATCAAAGAATCCGGTAAATTTATCCGGCTCCGACGGTACTGTTATATATGCGCTTACCGACTTTCCGTTTGCATGGATATCCGTCTGTTTCTGATATACCCGTATGGTGTCTCCGCCGCAGTCGGCAATGACGCCGGCAGCCTTGTCAGCCGAATCCGGGTATTTGTCTGCGTCGAATGCGAGGATACCCTGATAGTTCTGTATATCGCCGAACTGCTTCGATAAGATATCATTTATCGCATCATAAAGAGCAAGTCCGGTGAGCAGGAGCGCAGTGCAGCCCGCGATCCCCACCACGGTCATAAGCATTTTTCTCTTGTATCTGAACAGGTTGCGCGCCGTGACCTTGCTGCTGAAGCCGAATCGCTTCCACACCGGGGCGATATGCTCAAGGAATATGCGCTTTCCGTTTTTCGGAGCTTTCGGACGCATGAGCTGAGCCGCCTGTTCACCGAGAGCAGAGCGTGCCGTCAGCCACACAGTCAGGGCAATTGCCGCAAGAAATACCGCACTGGCGGTAACTGCCGTCACGATATCAATTCCCAGATATAAAGCCGGCATATCGTACATTATACCGTAAGCTGTCATTATTACATACGGAAACAGTATCATTCCCGCTCCGCAGCCCACAACGCAGCCCAGAAAAGCGGCTGACAGCGCATAGAACATATATTTGAAAATTATATTGCCATTCTCATATCCGAGGGCTTTGAGAGTACCTATGCCGACACGCTGTTCTTCTATCATACGGGACATGGTCGTAAGGCACACCAGCATTGCCACGATTATGAAGAAAACCGGAAACACCGAAGCTATGTTGTTGATCCTGTCAGCGTTCTGCCCGTATTCGGTATATCCGGGATCCCCGTCGCGCGTAAACACATACCACTTCGGCTCTTCAAGCTCTTCAACGTCTTCCCGCGCTTCATCAAGCTTTCTGTGGGCGTCCGCAAGCTTCTCCTCACCTTCGGCTTTTGCATCGGCAAGCTCTTTTTTTCCGTCGGCAAGCTCTTTGCGGGCATCTTCAAGCTTTTTTCTGCCGTCCTCGGCTTCTTTTCTGGCATCTGAGAGCTTCTCCCTGCCCTCGGCAGCTTCTTTTTTCGCGTCCTCTATCTGCTGTCTGCCGTCAACGATCCCGGCTTTCGCATCATCAAGCTGCTTTCTGCCGTCCGCGGTCTCTGCCTTCGCATCATCAAGCTGTTTTCTGCCGTCCGCAATTTCAGCTTTCGCTTCTTCAAGCTGTTTTCTGCCGTCCGCAGCCTCCGCTTCGGCATCTTCGAGCTGTTTTCTGCCGCTTTCGATCTCAGCCGCCGCATCGGCAAGCTGCTTTTCTGCATCTTCAAGCTGTATTTTCGTATCATCGAGCAGCGTCTTTGCCTGTTCAAGCTGTTTTTCGCCATCGGAGAGCTGTGCTTCACCGTCATCGATCTGCTTTTTCGCTTCTTCAAGAGCCGTCTCATTTGCCGCAAGCTCATTCTTTGCGCTTTCGAGCATATCCATCGAAGCGACTATCTGTGCTGCACGCGGATCCGCGGCAGCGTACTGCCGCAGCATATCATCTGTTATTCTTCCAAGTCCGAGAGCTGCCGCTATCTGCATTTTTGCGGCTTCAATCTGCTTTTCCTGAGCGGAGAGTTCAGCCTTTGCGGCTTCGAGGGCTGCCGCGCCTTCTTCATACCGGCGCTTTGCTTCTTCGAGCTCAGCACGCTTCTCTTCAAGCAGAGCCGTATTCTTCTCATATTCTTCAAGTCCGGCTTTATACTGCTCAACGCCGTCATTGTATTCTGCAAGTCCGGCTTCGTACTGCTTTTCAGCGTCGGCAAGCTTTTTTCTGTTTTCGGCTATCTCTTTTTCGCCGTCTGTAAGTTTCTGTTCATTTTCAGCGATCTCTTTTTCCGCGTCAATAAGCTTCTGTTCGTTTTCGGCGATCTCCTTTTCGGCATCTTTAAGCTTCTGCTCGTTTTCGGCTATCTCTTTTTCGGCATCTATGAGCTTTTGCTCATTTTCGGCTATCTCTTTTTCGCCGTCAGCGAGCTTCTGCTCATTCTCGGCTATCTCAGCTTCACCGTCAGCAAGCTCCTTCTCACCGTCGGCAATTTCCTTTTCACCGTCAGCGATCTTCTTTTCAGCATCGGCGATCTTTTCATCGTACTCGGCTTCCGAATCCCTGAGCTCGCTCTCCGCGTCGCTCAGTTTCTCATTTGCTTCGTCCTTTATCTCCGCAAAGCGCTCGGGACAGCGCACTTCACCGATCTTTTCAGCTTCGTCCGAACGGGCATCTGACGCATCTTTATATTCGCTGCTGTAGCAGATAAATTTATCCAGCTCCGGAAATCTCACATAAAGCTCGGTGTAATAATCAAACAGGAAATTTTCTTCAGAAATATAGTATGCTCCCTCTATCGAGCCATTGCCGACCGAGGTGCTGCCTCTTGTGGTCTTGTCAATATACATCGGCGAACGCACCTTGCCGACTATCGTATATTCGTTCACTGAAAGCGCATCATCGGGAGCTTCGCCGTAGTTGTCGGTAAATACCACAGTAGAACCTACCGCCGGCTCACCCTTCATCAGCGAGGCGCTCATAACACACTCGTGTTCATTCTCCGGCATACGCCCCTCGGTCAGGACAAGCCCGTTTATTCTGTTATCCAGCACTGCATCGTTAAGAGCAAAAAGCCTTGCCGCGGCTGCCGGGCGGTCGTCAAAGTGGGATATAAGATCCGTAAAATAAGAGGGATATACCTCGGCTCCGTTCATTGCGGACACTGCGGCAATATCATTTTCATTGAATCCGTAGGTAGAAACAATGCGCAGATCGAGCAGGTGATTTTCGTCCATGAAGTCGTCAAAGGTTATACGCATATCCGGCGCAGATGCCTTTACTCCGGAAAAAAAGCCTACACCGAGAGCAACTATGCCGAATATGGATAAAAAGCGGCTCAGAGTGGATCTTATCTCCCGAAACGCGCTTTTTCGGAGTGCGCTTTTCAAATCAATCCTCCATGTTTTCGTCTTCTGCGGAGACGGTTTCTTTATTGTCCGGCTCAGTCGGTTCTTCCTGATCTTCCGACTCGCCCATGATCTCTATCGACTTTTCGTATCTTTCATTCAGCTTTTCGTACTTCTTTGAATATGTGTTTTTTACCGCAGGAGAAAATCCGCCTATCATATTGTAGAGCGTGCGGTCATCGGGATTGAATATCACAGCGACGACCCCGTTTTTCTCCGATTTCGAGAGCAGGCAGTACATATCCTCACCGGATTCATCATGAGCCATGACAACGACATCTGAATCTATCTCTTTTCCGGAATCATAAGGCTCGACAGAGCTTGCGGA
The DNA here is from genome assembly GCA_946617595.1 of uncultured Clostridia bacterium. Lineage (GTDB taxonomy): Bacteria > Bacillota > Clostridia > Oscillospirales > Ruminococcaceae > Ruminiclostridium_E. The sequence continues at coordinate 14,149 of CAMOKN010000076.1, read as the reverse complement.
TTTGAGACTTACGGTGATAAGACGTTTTCTCTTTCTTCTGCCGATTATCTTGTCGATATCGAGGTCATCGTTTGTGACGATATACTCATATTCGACCGACGACCCCTGGAGAAGCCAGACAAGTCCCCATATAACGCCTGCCGCAAGTGCGACTGCCGGTATTATCAGACCAAACCCTGCCACAAAGAATACTATCAGGAACAAAAGTACAATTGCCGCCGCAACATACAGCCCTCTTATCAGCATATCCCTGCCGGTCGGAATCTTTTTAACAAGCTGTTCAGAAAATCTGTCCATTTCAACTTCTCCTTATTTTGTGTATATTGGATTGACTTTTACTGCTTCCGGTTCAAATAAAAAGACATAACTATATAAAAAATATTATATCATAAATAAACAAAAATTACAAGTGCTTTTAGTGCATTATTCACTGTTTTAATAGAAAATTTGGAAATATCTGTTTTCAGTTTTATTATTACCACTCCACAAGATCTGTAATACGCTGGCTAATCTGTAAAATGTTTCCGGCGTTTGGTATTTTAGACCAAAAAAAGCTTGACTTTAAACATGAAATAGTATATAATTGGTTGTGTGCATATCTGTGTTGCGCAGAATGTACCGCAGTAAAGGTTTCTTCATATTAAATCGTTTCGGGAGGTATGTATAATATGGCAAGCATAGCGCTGGTAACGGGCGGAGCGGTAAGCGGCAAAAGCAGATGGGCAATATCATATTTCAGAACGTGCGATAATGTTCTTTATATGAATACAAGTCCAGAGCTGCCAAGCGAGACCCGAAACAGAATGGATTTTTCAAACAGAGAAAACGATGTTGTATGGGACGTGGTCGATAATGTGAACAATCCCGTAGAACATATAAAGGATCACAAGTTCTTTATATTCGACAGCCTCGCCGGGTATGTAGAAAACATAATGAAAAGCACGGTGAAGGATATCAAGAACGTTACACATGAAGAGCACGAAAAGATCCGCTCAATAGTCGTGAACAATATCATAGAGTGCATGGATAAGGTAATTGCACTTAACGGCGCAATGGTGATAATTACAATAGAACCGGGATTTTCGGTAAATCCGCTGGACGAAGAACAGACAGCGTTCAGGGATATCCTCGGCGCTGTAAACCAGAGAATAGCAAATACCGCCCAGGAGGTCTATCTTTCCGTCAGCGGCATACAGTATAAGATCAAGTAAATTATCATTGATAAAAGGAGTGAAACCTGAAATGTCAACAAAAATAGATCAGCTCATCAATATGGCAAGAAACAAGAATGCATCGGATATACACCTTACCGTGGGCGCACCGATATCCATACGTATAAACGGCGAACTCAAAAAATTTGACGGCGTGAGCGAAGAAGATGTCCATAAGATGATACTCTCAATGCTTACTGCCGAACAGGAAAAGAAGCTCGGCGAAAATATAGACATCGACTTCTCGTTCACAGCTTCGTCAGGCGGACGCCAGAGAGTAAATGTGTATCACCAGAACGGCGGAAAACTTGCGGCAGCTATACGTCTGCTCAATGAGCAGATCCCGTCTTTCAAGGATATCTGTCTGCCGAAAGCGGCTATCGAGCTTACCAAAGAAATGAAGGGACTTATCCTCGTTACAGGTCCTACCGGTTCAGGTAAATCCACCACCCTCGCTACAATGGTCGATCAGATAAACGTTACACGCGCTTGCCATATACTTACTATCGAGGATCCTGTCGAGTATATTTATGAGCCAAAGCTCGCAACTATCCACCAGCGTGAGATCGGCACAGATGTGCGCACATTCAACGACGCGCTCCGTTCAGGACTCCGTGAGAACCCGGACGTTATCCTCGTCGGAGAAATGCGTGACTTTGAAACAATAAGACTTGCTATCACTGCCGCAGAAACAGGACACCTCGTTCTCGGTACACTGCATACGACCGGTGCGGCACAGACCGTAAACCGTATCATAGACGTATTCCCCTCTGAGGAACAGAACCAGATACGTATGCAGCTCTCCCAGAACCTGAGAGGCGTTATCTCGCAGATGCTCCTGCCTTGCGCTAACACTGAAAGAGGAAGAACGGCAGCATTCGAGATACTCATAAATATAGATGCCTGCGCTAATAATATACGTACAGAAAAAACACATCTTATCGAACAGGTAATGGCATCAAACGTCCAGATGGGTATGAGGACCATGAATGAGAGCCTCAAGCGTCTTGCACGCGACGGCACTATCACAAGGGACGTGGCTCTTACCTACAGCCCGGATAAGGACGAACTCAAAAAGATGCTGTAATTCAAGCGTACGGAGGTACGAACAGTTTTGAAGCATATTACTACCCGCTTTTCGCCTGAGAAGCGGGTAAAACTGATTATAATATTACTTGCGGCAGCTGCGGCGATGCTGTTTCCGAGAGGAATAACGGCTTTTTCTGACAACTCATACGTCCCGCCGGGAAGGACAAATTTCCTCAGGACATCGCACAGCAAAGACAATTACTCGATCTTTGAATGTTCGGGAAACACAATTTCCGCACGAGGACAATACACCGGAGACGGTATAAAGAAACTGCTGATACTGCACTATGATATGACCAGCGGAACATACTCGCTTCACGGACACAAGGACGGCAGCTATGAGGCAGAACTGACGCTCACCCCGGAAAGCGGAGAACAAGCGCTTATCGTGCAGCTAAATTCGGGCGCGGGGATGCGCTACCGGATATTCTATGAGAAGGACTACGGGTGGTATTTTCCGCTTAACGGCGTAGAAAGATCCAACCCCAAAGTCTTTGAGCATATATACGAAGCGCCGAATGAAGCGGCAGCGCTGTATCTGAGTGCCTCTGATGACCCGGAGAAAGTGAACTCGGCGCTGGAGCAGATAACTCTGCTGACGGAAAGCGCTGTCGGAGATGCCGAAGAGGATTACGATAAAGCTCTCGCAATATCAAAGTTCATATCAGGATCAATATATTATGATCTCGATGCGCGTGAAGGCGATGCCGATCTTGACACGATCGCGCTCAGTAATGTCCTTAAAAGCTCAAAGACAGTATGCGGTGGATTTGCAAATCTTTTCTGCGCAATGGCAGAAGCAGCCGGACTTGACGCGGTAAACATCAAAGGCGGCGTCACCACCGACGCTGAGGATCACCCTGTAAAATACTCCGAACTTCCGGACGGCGTGCAGAACCACGAATGGGCTGCGTTCTACTGCGAGAAGGAACAGCGCTGGGTGTGGGTCGATCCCTGCTGGGAAGGAGCCGGAAAATATAAGAACGGCGAATTTATTGACGGCAGACAGAAGGTAATGTATTTCGACATCACCGACGAAGCTCTGTCATTCAACCACCGTGCAGATAAGGCAGAACGCCGGCATTATTTTTCCGCAAAGACTGAAACTTCACCGGTCGAAGAAACTTCCGGACAGCCTGAGGCGGAAGAAACTTATCCCGCAGACGAAACTTCCGGCAGTGCGCCTGATATCACATCAGCGGTAAATGCCGCGCAGACCACATCTGTGACTACACCCGAACCGGTGACTTTTACACATCATCTTCCGCAGAATGTAAGTGCGGAAAATGAAGATAACACTGTACTGATAGCAGTGATCGCGGTACTTGCTGCCGCTGTATCAGCGGTAGTCATAATAATAATCATACTGATTAAAAAACGGAAGGAATAACAAAAATGGTAATAATTGAACTTGAAAACGGAAAACAGATCAAGCTTGAACTTTATCCCGATATTGCACCCGAGACTGTTGCAAATTTTGAGAAGCTTATCAACAAGGGATTTTACAACGGACTCACATTCCACAGAGTAATAAACGGATTCATGATACAGGGTGGCTGCCCACACGGAAACGGCACCGGCAATTCCGGCGAGCATATCAAGGGTGAGTTCGCTTCAAACGGTTTCAAGAATGATCTGAAGCACACAAGGGGAGTTATCTCAATGGCAAGAGCGGCAGATCCGAATTCGGCAAGCTGCCAGTTCTTCATAATGCACGAGGACGCTCCGCATCTTGACGGCAGCTATGCTGCATTCGGCAAGGTAGTCGATGGAATGGACGCAGTAGATGAGATCGCAGAATGCGAAACAGACTATTCCGACAAGCCTGTCACACCTGTTATAATGAAGAAAGTCTGGATAGAAGACTGAGATCGGGTCGCTTACGCTTGAGATTGGGGAGAAGGAGAGAAGGGAACCCCTCCGCTCCTCCACTCTCCTGAAAGGCGGCAGCCTGAACCGAACGGTTTCAACCTACATTTGAAATTGACGTGATTATATGGTAAATATTGGAAACGACTGGGACGAGCTGCTGAAAGGCGAGTTCGATAAGCCGTATTATCTTCAGCTACGGGGATTCCTTAAAGAGGAATACAAGAATTTCACTATATACCCGGATATGTATGATATTTTCAATGCACTGCGCTTTACACCCTATGAGAAAGTAAAGGCGGTCATTCTCGGGCAGGACCCATACCACGAGCCTGACCAGGCTCATGGGCTTGCTTTTTCTGTCCGTCAGGGAGTAGAACCGCCGCCGTCCCTTAAAAACATCTACAAAGAACTGAACTCGGATCTCGGTATCCCGATACCGCAGACCGGAGATCTGACAAAATGGGCGATGCAGGGAGTTCTTCTGCTAAACACCTCTTTGACCGTAAGGCGCGGTCAGGCGAACAGCCACAAGGGAAAGGGCTGGGAGATCTTCACCGACCGCGTGATATCGCTCTTGAATGAGCGCGAAAAACCGCTGGTATTCATTCTGTGGGGCGGAAACGCGAAATCGAAACTCCCGCTTATCACAAATCCTGCGCACTGCATACTGACTTCGCCGCACCCAAGTCCGCTTTCGGCGCATTACGGCTTTTTCGGGTGCCGGCATTTTTCCAGGTGCAACGAATTTCTCAAAAGCAAGGGCATTGAACCTATAGATTGGTGCTTATAAAGCACACAGGTCTATAAAATACAGGTGTAAAGTTTTTTGGAAGGGGGTCTGGGGGATAACCCTTTTTTCAAAAAGGGTTTCCCCCAGTCTCGAGCGCAGCGACTGTCTCAACAGTCTCGAGCGGAGCGACCCGATCTCGAAAAATCTAACGGAGGGCAACATGAGAGAAAGTATTCTGACTATACCGGTAAATGAAGTATTTGAGCCGAGGGAGGGCTGTCCTATCTGTCGTATGAGGGACACGGTAGAACAGCATATATGCGAGTACATAATGGGAGCAGCGATGATGGAGCCCGATGTGCGTATGGAGACGAACGAACAGGGATTCTGTTTCACTCATTTTGAGATGCTGCTCCAGCAGAACAACAGACTGTCGCTGGGATTAATGCTGAACAGCTATCTTGAAAACGCGAGGAAGAACATCTTCGAGAAAAAGGGACTGTTCTTCTCAAAGAAGACGAAATCGAGCCGGTCAGCCGAGATAGAGAATAACTGCTTTGTCTGCGGTAAGGTGAACTGGGGCATAGATCACATGCTGGAGACGGTATTTACGATGTACGTCAAGGACGGTAAATTCCGCAATATGTTCAAGTCTCAGGAGTATATATGCGTTCCGCACTACAATATGCTTACTGTAAAAGCCGCAGAGAAGATGCAGAAAGGCGATGTCGCAGGTTTTCAGAAAGACCTCGATACACTTGTGGAAGAATATGTAAAGCAGCTCAACTCTGATGTGAATGACTTCTGCAACAGCTTTGATTACCGCAACGCAGGAAATCTGCACAAACCGGAAATGGAACACGTGAGAACATCTATCGAACGGTCAGTGGCATTTCTGACCGGAAGAAAGCCGCGCACGAAATGAGGGAAAAATTTTGCTTGAAATAAAAAATCTCCATAAAAGCTATAAAAATTTCAAAGTCCTCGACGGTCTTAACATGAGAATAAACAAGGGCGATATCTATGGCTTTCTCGGCAAGAACGGCTGCGGAAAGACCACGACCATGAATATCATCTGCAATATGATACCGAAGGACGACGGTGAGATAATCCTCGGCGAAGACGGTACAAACAAGGTAAAGATCGGATATCTGCCCGAAACTCCGTCACTGTACGGATATATGAACGGGTATGAATACCTCGGATATATAGCGTACTGCGCAAAGCTTGAAGATAATGTCGAAAAGCGCATCGCCGCAGTCCTTTCGCTTACGGGAATGACCGAGGGCGCGAAGCGTCGTATCAAGGGCTATTCAAGAGGCATGAACCAGAGACTCGGTATTGCAGCCGCGATCTTAAACAAACCGCAGCTGCTGATACTTGACGAGCCTACCTCCGCTCTCGATCCTGAGGGACGCGCGGAAGTAATGAACATAATCCGAAATCTTTCGGATACGGGAACCACCATTCTTCTCTGCACACATATTTTAAGCGATGTTGAGAGAGTTGCAAACCGTATCGGAGTTCTTACAAACGGAAAGCTCGCTGTTGAGGGAAAGATCGACGAGATACTCGCCAGCTACGGAACGGACTGCGTAGAAGTACAGCTCACCGACCCTGACGAACGTGCGGTAGAACTCATCAGAAACGCTCCGTTTGCAGTAAAGAGCGATTTCTACGAAAAAACCGGACTTGCGGTATTGACTGTGAAAGATCCGGTATCCGGAATGTTTGAGACTATGAAACTTCTGTCGGATAATTCGATACCGTCATCTGAAGTGAAGCTCTCGCGTCCTACTCTCGAACAGGTCTATATGAGTATAGTGGGAGGTTCGTGGAAATGATAAACGGATTCAGAAAAGAAATGTTGTTTTTCACCCGCGGCGGCAGATTTATCATCATTCTTGTGGTATTGTTCGGTCTTGCTGCCATGTCACCGCTTTTGTTCGGTATCATGCGCGTGCTCATAGGTTCTATGGAGCAGATGTATGATGAAGAATCTTTTGCTTCATTGTTCGGATTGTTCACAAATATGACCGCTTCTGAATGCACAGCCTATACAGTCGAATATGTCGCTGATTACGGCGCAATCGTCATATTGTTCATATTGAAAGCCGCAGCCGGCGGAGAACAGCAGAAACGCTCGGTAATAATCCCGCAGTGCTCGGGATTGTCCGCTGTAAGCTATGCCGCACCTAAATTTATAATATACCCGTTGTTTACATTTGTGACGTCTGTACTCGCTGTATTCACAGGGGCTCTGTTATCTCTTGCAATATTCGGAGGTGCGCTCGACTGGAGCAAAGTTCTGGCAGCTGCGGTATGCGCCGGAGTGTTCATTGCGTTCATAACTTGTGTTCAGTTCTGCCTCGGTATATGTACAGGACGTTCGGGGCTTGCTGTAGTGATCTGCATAGTAATGCAGATGCTGCTGCCGTCTTTCCTCGCTCTGTTCAGAGTTGACAGGTTCAACCCCTTTGCTCTTACAAGTATTGCAATGTCGATGGCTATCAACTCAGGCGACGGGACCGGTGCAGTGCTCACAGCGCTTCAGTCCTCATCGACAACAGATGTTTCTGTCCTCAACATTGCCGTCAGCATCGGAACAGCCATAGTTATCGGGATCCTGCTGTATCTCATAACTATCTTCGGACTCCACGCAAAAGAAGTCCATAACGAGGGTGACGACCCGCTGCTGTGAGACTTCGGTCGCTGCGCTCGAGATGTGGGGAAAGAGGAAGGGAACCCCATTTCCGAACGCGGAAATGAGTTTCCCTCCCTCTCTCCCCACACCCCTCTCTTCCACCCTCCTGAAAGGCGGGTCCCTGACGGAAATCAACAGGTCTCTGCGCCTGCTATAGAAAGGATATACTATAATGCCAATAATCTTTGACGAAAAAGCAAGAGTATTCAAACTCGATTCACCAAATTCAACTTATGCATTTCATATAACAGAAAGTAAGAACCTGCTGCATTTATACTATGGGGCAACTGTCCCGGAGACAGATCTTACTTACAATCTCCGTATTCCGGACGGAAAACCGTTCATACCGGCAGTACATGATGCAATGGGCCCCCATTCGTTCGACTGCGCGGCTATAGAGTATTCCACCAGCGGTGTTGCAGATTTCCGTGAGCCTTGTATCCAGGTGCAGGACAAGCTCGGAATGACTGCCTGTGAGATATATTATAAAGAACATAAAATATATAAGGGAAAAAGCAGGCTCGAAGGGCTGCCCGCAACTTTCGCAAACAACGACAGCGAAGTAACTTCGCTCGACCTTATCTGCGAGGATCCGCACACCGGATTGGAAATAGTCTTGCAGTACAGCGTGTTTGAGAATAATGATATAATCACACGATCGGTAAAAGTTGAAAACAAGGGCAAAGATGCCCTCGAACTGAAAAGACTGCTCTCATGCTGTGTGGAGCTTGACAGAATGGACTACGATATGATAACTCTGTACGGAACATGGGCAAGAGAACGCCATGTTCAGAGATTTCCGCTGCGTTTCGGAAAGCAGTCCATTGATTCAAACAGAGGTTCAACAAGCCACGCGCACAATAACTTTATTGCAATATGCGATCATACCGCGACGGAAGACTACGGCGAGTGTTACGGATTCGCTCTCTGCTGGTCAGGCTCTTTCCTTGCAATGGCAGAAGTGAACCAGTACGAAAAGACTCGTGTAGTAATGGGCGAAAACCCGTATGATTTCTCGTGGCACCTCGAGCCGGGTGAGCGGTTCCAGGCTCCGGAAGTAATTATGTCGTATTCGGCGGAAGGACTCGGAAAGATGTCGCGTAACTTCCACGATGTTATGAGAAACAACCTCATACGCGGCAAATGGAAGGATATCCGCAGACCCATACTGATAAACAACTGGGAAGCAACATATTTCAATTTTGACACCGACAAGCTGCTCGATATCGCAAGAGAAGCAAAAAAAGCCGGAATAGAAATGCTGGTAATGGACGACGGCTGGTTCGGACACCGGAATGATGATCGTTCTTCACTCGGCGACTGGTTTGTGAATGAGGAAAAGATCAAAGGCGGTCTGAAATATCTTGTCGATGAGGTAAATAAGATCGGTCTGAAATTCGGTATATGGTTCGAGCCTGAAATGATAAGCCCGGACAGCGAGCTGTACAAGGCTCACCCGGACTGGTGTCTGCATATCAAAGGAAGACCGCGTACAACCGCTCGTTCTCAGCTTGTTCTCGACTTCTCACGCAAGGAGATACGGGACTATATCTACGGCAGAATGAAAGAAATACTTTCTTCTGCAAATATCGAGTATGTAAAATGGGATATGAACCGTCAGCTCTGCGAGGTCGGAAACGAGATACTGCCGTCGGAAAGACAGCGTGAGATATGGCACCGCTATGTTCTCGGAGTTTATGAGATGCAGGAAAGACTGCTGACAGACTTCCCCGATCTGCTGCTTGAAAACTGCGCAGGCGGCGGTTCGAGATTCGATGCCGGAATGCTCTACTATTCGCCGCAGATATGGACAAGCGATGATACCGACGCTATCGAGCGCCTGAAAATACAGTACGGAACATCAATGTGCTACCCCTGCTCATGCTTCGGAGCACACGTTTCGGATTCCCCTAACCACTGTGTAGGCAGAATAACCCCGTTCAGAACAAGAGGTCATGTCGCAATGGTCGGAACTTTCGGCTATGAGCTTGATGTTACACGCATCAGCGACGACGACAAGGCAGCAATAAAAGATCAGATCGCGGAATTCAACAAGTACAATCCCCTTGTGCGCACCGGTGACTATTACCGCATCGGCGATCCGTTCGCAAATGACCGTTTCGATGCATGGCAGTTCGTTTCAAAGGACAAGAGCGAAACGCTGCTCGAATATGTTACCGTACTCAAAGAACCCAGCGTTTTTGAGCACCGCATAAAGCTCAAAGGGCTCGACAAATCCAAAAATTATCGCCACGAGGAGTCAGGAAAGGTATTCAGCGGCGCATTCCTGATGAATAACGGTTTCCACATTCCGAATATGTGGGGAGATTTCCAGAGTTATATCGCGTATTTTAAGGAAGTTTAAACAAAAAGTGCGGAAGTTCGGCTCTTCCGCGCTTTTTGTTGTTTACTTTTTCGTTACCTTGACATATATCTCGGTGTATTCGTTGTTGTCCATGTAGGCACGTATCTTTGCGGTACCGGCGGCAACTGCGGTAACTTTACCCTTGCTGACGGTGGCTACCTTGCTCTTTGTCGTTCCCCAGCGAACTTTTCCGCTGTAGTTGGACGCAAACGCCGAAAGATCGAGAGTGTCACCGACTTTCATGTTTACGCCGATCGTCATTGTAGGGGTGTTGTAGGGCTCAAAGCCGTAATAGAAGTTATTAAAATATGAATTTTTATCACTTTTTTCCAGTTTTAAATAATAGGTTCCCTTTTGGCTTATTTCATATACATCATTGTTATTTACTTTTCTACCCATTTGCCCTCTTTCAATAACAACTTTGCCAGATGAGTTCAAAAGTGTAAACATTGGAGAATAGCCGCCTAATATGTGATAATAATCAGAGCAGTAGAAAGTAATTTTTCCTGAATCAGATAGAACGATTTTATAATAAATTTCTGTATCATTTTTAAAAGTATGCGACACCATTTCCATAGGACTTAACTTTACAGCCTTATCATAAACAGTAGCCGCACTTGCAGAAACCGCAAATATCGCCACCAATAGTGTCGCTGACAGCAAAACTGCCATTATTTTCTTAAACCTTGTCATTTTATGACCTCCTCATTGTGTTTTACGAAAACAAAAAAGCGTGCAGCAACGAAGCTACACGCCGAAAAATGCAGCTCTGTTGCTGCGACGCAATTTAATTTTCGTGTTATAACAAGTACACAAAAAGAGACTGCACTTTTACCTTAGTAAAATGCGTACTTAGTTATAACAATATTAAATTACGTCGCAAGTATATAATACCACATTTCCCATAAAAATGCAAGCATTTTGCACAATAAAAAATCCCTTGACAATCAAGGAAAAATGTAATATAATATAAACAACAAGAGGCAGCCATTAAACGGTCTTGCTCCCTTGTTTAGTTAATTCAGAGAATTAACCGCCTAAGTTTGCGAGACACGGGCGGTTATTTCTTTTTGCCGAAATGGTCAAATATCACTATAAGTAGTGTTGTATATGCGCACATAAATATCCCGATCTGAGATAATGAATCTATGGTTATATACAGTTCCATTTGGTGACCACCCCCTTTTTCAAGGGAGCGAGAGAAAGACCGCCGCATGACTGCCTGCTTGTCGGGAGATCCGCCCGTCTCTGCTCCGGACGGTTCCTGACAATTATCGTTTTACGCAGAAGATATTTGCTGAGAATATACTACCACATTTCCCATAAAAATGCAAGCATTTAATCACAAAAAAGCACAAAGCAAATGCTCTGTGCTTTCAGTTTGTTAAAGGGATCCCCTCCTCGGGAAGGGGGTAGAGGTACGATATATCTATTTAATAATATGCTCGCTTTTTCCGAGTCCCCACTTATCCGCCGTGTCGCTGTGATCGGTAAATCCGATATAATACGCTGTGATCTCCGTGATAGGATTAGTTATCTTGTCATAATAGTACGATCCGCTGTAAGGATCGCTGCAAATACACATGATATCGTTAAGATAAGTTCGTTCAGCATAATCCACATATTCCTGCGTAATGCCGAACTGCTCATCGGGCATATACAGATCAGGCGCTCCGAATGTGTGCAGCAGCTCATGCGCAAACACTGCGGGCCACTCCACTTCACCCATGTTGCTCATAAAAAAGAAACACATCTCGTATGGATAATCCATACCATAATAATTGTTTCTCGTGCAGGTAACAGCCTGTCCGTCATCGGGAGTGTTTATGTACAGCATATATACGATATTCTGCGCTTTCAGCCTGCGCATTATTCCCTCGGTATCTATCTCATTCTCGATAAAATCCCAGACGGCATAATCAATATGATCACTGTCTATATCGCGCTGGAAATCCACATCAAATCCGGCATAGACACAAAGCTCGGGATATTCGTCCCAATCGTATATGAAGTCCGATTCTATCCCGTACTCAGCAGCACTATCCCTTACCCAGCCGGTCGAGATACGAAGATTGTCCACTATCTGATCGTATATACCTTCATCACGCTCAATATCTGTGTTCCAATCTGTTCTCTCGTCCTTCACAAATATGGATACTATGGCAGTAGTTCCGGCAATATCCCCACAGGAGCCGAGCTTGTCAGAAAACAGATACCCTGTTTTTGAATAGCTCTCGGCAGTGTTCTTGCCGTAAACGTCCTCATAATCGAACAGGAAGTCGCTATCGGCATCTGTGCAGTGATCGCCGGACGCTGTTACAGCCGGTGAAGAGGCACCGCTTTTGATCTCACCGCCGGATATCGATCCGGACACTATGATTTCTGCACTTTTCTCAGATGTTATCACCGGTGAATTCTGATATACATTTTCGATCGGATAAGAGCAGGAAGCCGAAAATATAAACGCTGTCGAAAGAAGCCAGACAAGGATCTTCTTTTTCATTCTATCCTGTTTATATCAGAAGAATATCTTCTCTTCAATGTAGCTCTTTACCTCGTCGATCGGGATCCTCACCTGCTGCATTGTGTCACGCTCGCGGACAGTTACGCATTTGTCAGTCTCGCTGTCAAAGTCGTAGGTGATGCAGAACGGAGTTCCGATCTCGTCCTCGCGGCGGTATCTCTTACCGATCGCGCCTGCCTCGTCATAATCAACAGGGAAATACTTGCAAAGTTCATCAGCTATAGCCTGTGCGGGCTCGGCAAGCTTCTTTGACAGCGGCAGAACAGCTGCCTTGAACGGAGCGAGGAACGGGTGCAGATGCATTACCGTGCGGACGGAGTTGTCCTCAAGTGTCTCCTCGTCATAAGCCTCGGTGACTATTGCAAGGAACAGTCTCTCGACACCGAGAGAAGGCTCGATGACATACGGAACATACTTCTCGTTTGTCTCGGGATCGAAGTATTCGAGCTTCTGACCGCTGGTCTTGATATGCTGAGTGAGATCGTAGTCTGTTCTGTCCGCAACTCCCCACAGCTCGCCCCAGCCGAACGGGAACATATACTCGAAGTCCGTAGTTGCCTTTGAGTAGAAGCAGAGTTCTTCCTGACTGTGATCTCTGAGACGGAGGTTCTCTTCCTTGATGCCGAGAGAAAGCAGCCAGTTCTTGCAGAAGTCCTTCCAGTAGTGGAACCAATCGAGATCGGTGCCGGGCTTGCAGAAAAATTCGAGTTCCATCTGCTCAAATTCACGCACACGGAAGATGAAGTTTCCGGGAGTGATCTCGTTTCTGAAAGACTTACCGACCTGACCAACGCCGAAGGGGATTTTCTTTCTTGTGGTACGCTGAACATTCGCAAAGTTCACGAAAATACCCTGCGCAGTCTCCGGACGCAGATACAGCTCGCTCTTGCTGTCCTCGGTAACTCCCTGGAACGTCTTGAACATGAGGTTGAACTGTCTGATATCCGTGAAATTCGCCTTTCCGCAGTTCGGGCAGGTTATCCCCTTGTCGCGGATATAATTCATCATCTGTTCATTTGACCAGCCTGCAACATTAGTTCCGTCAAAATCCTCGATAAGGTTATCGGCTCTGTGACGGGTCTTGCACTCCTTGCAGTCCATGAGAGGGTCGGAGAATCCTCCGATATGACCCGAAGCGACCCATGTCTGCGGATTCATAAGTATAGCGCTGTCAAGACCTACATTATACTTGTTTTCCTGTACAAATTTCTTTGTCCATGCACGCTTGATGTTGTTTTTCAGCTCAACGCCCAGCGGACCGTAATCCCATGTGTTCGCAAGACCGCCGTAGATCTCGCTTCCGGGGTAGATGAAGCCGCGTCCCTTACAGAGCGCGACAAGCTTGTCCATTGTTTTTTCTGTGTTCTGCATATATGGTGTTCCTTTCATCGGATTAATTGTCTGTATTATAGCATAATTAATGGAAAATGTCAATATAAAAGCAAGCTTCCCCGTTTAACGAGGAAGCTTGAGACTGTCAAAGAAGTCCGCTTACGCTTGAGAATTTCAAGAAGACGCTGCGCTTGAGATTGGGGCGCGTCTGTCGGTCATCCCCCTCTGTCACCTCCGGTGACACCTCCCCCAGTGGGGGAGACACCCCAAACCCCGCTTCTTTTCGGACGCGAAAAGAAGCAAAAGCGAATAGCTTCGCAGT
>CAMOKN010000075.1 GCA_946617595.1 uncultured Clostridia bacterium | reverse complement strand
TATCACGAAATATATTGCAATTCAACAAAAATGCAAAATAACTGTACAAATACCATTTTTAAGTCATTTTCTGGAAGGTCATTCTATCATTACGTCATTTTTGAGCTCGAAAATGACCTGTTTTATGATTTATAATAGCGAAAACATAGAAAGTGTTGCATGTGCTACATAAGTGAGACACCGGTCAATGAGGACGAATACCTGCGTTTCAGAATTTCCGGGCGGTTTAATAGGATTCTGCGAGATGTATATAGGGTACCTCTAAAACCCATTTGAGAGGTTCCCTTATGTCAAACGATACGAAAAAAGTTCCCCCACGTAAAGTGAGGGAACTCTTTTCTGTCGGGAAGAAAGATCCTCCCTGCCGGTGTCAGCAGCCGCAGTTGTTGTTGCAGCCGCAGTCGCTGCCGCAGTTGTTGCCGCAGCCGCCGAGGATACCATTGCCGTTTCCGCAGCAAAGGAATAACAGAATGAGTATGATAGCGAGTGAGCAGTTGTTATTTCCGCACATTGTATGTTTCCTCCTGATTAAATATTTATGAAACGTTTCATAATATAATATATGTAAGAGGCGGAAAAATGTTACCGCAATAATAAAAATTGGCTTGTACGTATTATGAAACCGGAGGGAAACGCGTGATAGAATTCAGAGGATTCACCGAGAAAGCAAACTCGGCGCTCAATAAAGCTGTAGATGCCGCTATGGGAATGGGTCATACCTACGTCGGAAGCGAGCATATCCTGTACGGACTGCTGTGTGAGGAGGACAGCGCGGCTTATGCCGCACTCGGAAAGTACGGGATCACCGGAAAAGATATCATGAACAAAATGGAAGCAATGATAGGCAGAGGAATGACCACCCGACTGACCGCTGCGGATATAACTCCGCGCAGCCGGAAGATCCTCGATAACGCATACCGTGAATCACGCAGTTCAGGTAAAAGCTTTGCAGGCACCGAACATATCCTCATGTCCGTTATCGGGGACGAAAAGTGCAGCGGAGCCGTCTTCCTGAAAGAACTCGGCGCAGATACAAAGCAGATAGTCCGTGAATGCGGAAACGCTCCGCATAACGGCGGGATCGCCACAGCTCCCGACCGTGAGTACCGCACAACGGTGCTTGAACGCTTCGGACGTGATCTAACCGCACTTGCCAGAGAGGGTAAGCTCGATCCCGTCATAGCCCGTGACAGCGAAATAGCGTCCGCAGTGAGAATACTCCTCCGCCGCAGAAGAAACAATCCCTGCCTTATCGGTGAAAGCGGCGTCGGAAAGACCGCCATTGCAGAAGGTATTGCTCAGCTTGCAGCCGGCGGAAACTGTCCCGATCAGCTTCGTAATGCCCGTATATTCAGTCTTGATCTTTCCGCAATGGTGGCAGGCGCAAAGTACAGAGGAGATTTTGAAGAACGCATAAGATCGGTCATTGAAGAAGTTCGTAACAGTCCCGACACTATCCTGTTCATAGATGAGATACACACGATAGTCGGTGCCGGAGCAGCAGAAGGTGCAATAGATGCCGCAAATATCCTGAAGCCTGTGCTTGCGCGCGGTGAGATACGTGTAATAGGAGCCACGACATCTGACGAGTACCGTCGGTATATCGAAAAAGACGCAGCGCTGTCACGTCGTTTTCGTCCGGTTCTGATAGAAGAACCCGATGAAAGTTCGGCAATTGATATTTTAAAAGGTATAAGAGAAAAATATGAAGAACACCACGGCGTTATCCTTACCGATGAGGCGATAGAAGCCGCAGTTAAGCTGTCGGTGCGGTATATCGAAGACCGAAGACTGCCTGATAAGGCAATAGACCTGATAGATGAGAGCTGTTCGACCGCAAGGCTCCGTACAAACAGCGGCGATAACGGGACAGATGAGCTGAGAAAGCGTATAAAAAAGCTGTCCGAGGAAAAAGAAAATGCCGTTCTTTCACAGGATTTCGAGCTTGCGGCAGAAATACGGGACAAGGAAAGATCGCTCTGCGGACAATATGAAGAACTTCTCACAGAAGAAAAGAATATTCAGCCTTACCGGATCACCGCAAAGGAGATAGCCGAAGCTGCCGCGTCTGTCACGGGGATAACTCCCTCTGAGATCACAAAAAGCGACAGCGAACGGATACTGCATCTTGAAGACGAACTGAAACGCTGCATCATCGGACAGGACGTCGCAGTTCATGCGGCAGCTGCGGCAATAAAGCGAAGAGCTGCCGGCATTGCCAGACACGACAGACCTATGGGAAGCTTTATTTTTGCAGGTCCCACAGGTGTCGGAAAGACCGAACTTTCAAAGGCGCTTTCGCGTGCGCTTTTCGGAAAAGAAGACGCTCTGATACGGTTTGATATGTCAGAGTTCATGGAAAAGCACAGCATTTCGGGTCTTATCGGCGCACCTGCCGGATATGTGGGTTATGAGGACGGCGGACGGCTTATCGAGGCGGTAAAGCGTCACCCGTACAGAGTGCTGCTGTTCGACGAGATTGAAAAGGCGCACCCGGACGTGCTCGATCTGCTGCTCCAGATGCTTGACGAGGGGCATATCACCTCTGCGGACGGAGTAAAGGTAAGCGTTAAGAACTGCGTTATCATTATGACCACGAACATCGGCGCAAAGTGCCTCACAGAGCATACCTCACCGCTCGGGTTCGCAGCCGGGGCTCAGATAGCAGTGCCCGAAACCGTAAGAGCGGAACTGAAAAAAGCACTCAGACCTGAATTTCTCAATCGTGTAGATGAGATAGCTGTGTTCTCACCGTTGGGAATTGCCGAAACAGAGCAGATCTGCCGTATAATGCTGGAAGATCTTAAAAAGCGCACAGCGGAATGCGGAGTTGAACTTGAAGTGACAGATGCCGCCGTATCAGAGCTTTCACGGCTCGGACACAGCGAACAGTACGGTGCAAGAAATCTTTACAGGACGATAGTAAGATGTGTGGAAGACAGGATCGCAGAAAAGATGCTGAACGATCCCACACTCAGCAGCATGATCTTTGATGAGGCGGATATATCCGTCAGCACAGAATAATTCCGATACCACCCTCATAAAATTGTGAGAGGTGGTATTTTTATGATGAAATGGATCACTGCGGGATTGATAATACTCTCCGCGGTATTTGCTGCAATAAACGGCAGAATGACCGATCTGTCCACCGCGTTTCTGGAGGAATGCGGTTCTGCTGTTGAGCTTGCGATATCGCTTACGGGAATTATCTGCCTCTGGAGCGGTATAATGAGGGTTGCGCAAAGCTCCGGACTTACCGGAAAGCTTGCGAAAGCGGCAGCTCCGCTGCTTTCCCGCATTTTCAGGGGACTGAAAAAGAACGGAAAAGCCATGCAGTTTATCACGCTGAATATTACTGCAAATATCCTCGGACTCGGAAACGCATCTACACCGTTCGGAATTGCCGCCATGCGTGAGATCGAAAAGGAAGAACGTTCACCGACACCTGAGCTTGCATCTCATAATATGATAGTGCTTACGGTAATGAACACCGCGAGCCTTCAGCTGATACCGACGACAGCTGCCGCACTGCGGCTGAAATACGGTTCCTCCGCGCCTATGGAGATACTGCCCTGCGTATGGATTACATCGGTCTGCGCACTTGCGGCGGCACTTGCCGGGACCGCCGTATTCGGCAGGATATCACGCAGGAGGCAGCCATGAGCTTTTCGGATTACATAATACCCGTACTTTTTGCGGGAGTGATGATATACGGACTTTGCACAAAGACCGATGTTTTCGGTGAATTTACAGCCGGTGTGAAAGAAGGACTGCATACGGTGTATGATATCTTCCCGTCGCTGTTCTGTCTGGTGATATCGGTCGCGGCATTCCGTGCCTCCGGCGGAGCTGAGCTGATAACATCGCTGATCTCTCCGCTGCTTGACGCAATAGGATTTCCGCCTGAGTGCGGAAACCTCATGATACTGCGCCCATTCTCCGGCAGCGGTGCAGTCGCTCTGTACGAGAGCATACTTAAAACCGACGGTCCGGACAGTTTTTCCGGACGTGTGGCATCGGTAATTCTCGGCAGCAGTGAGACGACATTTTATACGCTGTCTGTGTATTTTGCCGCCGTAAAAGCCAGAAAGACTCGTTACGCGCTCGCTGCCGCACTCCTCGGCGATATCACCTGCTCGATAATAAGTGCAGTTTCGGTAAGACTGTTGATGAATTGAGATCTGTCCGCTTGCGCTCGAGACTGGGGAGAAGAGGGAACCCCATGTTCCCTACGGAAGTTTCTTAGCAGCTTGCATCGTGCAAGCTTTTGGAAACTTCCTTCGCTGCTTCATGCAGCGACGCAGAAATGAGTTTCCCTCCTCCTCTCCTCCCCAGACCCCTTCTTTCCTCCACCTTCCTGAAAGACGACACCTGAATGAATAGTGTACTGCTCCTGTTACAAAAATTCAAAAAGCACAGAGCAATGTGCTGACTGCTCTGTGCTTATGGACTTTAAGGAAACGATGATTAAAGACCGTATGTCGATCGTGCCACAGATTCAGTCGGCAGATTGTACAAATTTTTCGCAGGCATACCGGCGTATGTCAAGGAAAATTTGTGCAAGATGACGGCTGAAGATGTGGTGCAAGCGGCGTGTGGGATTTAATCATCGGTTCCTTAATCTCAAAACTCGTAGGCGTTGTACATTTCGTATGCGTTATACATTATAGGCGATGTGCCGACAACCGCAAGCTGACCGCCGATGTCCACGACACCGTTGTTGTCTGCCCACGCAAATGTCGAGTCCGGGAAATTAAGGTATTCACCGTTTCCCCACTGTTCCGGGGTAAATCCGGCTACCATATCGGCAGCACCTCTTCCGAGTGCGATACTGTCTGCGGTATAAATGACCGCTGTACATCTGCCGTTCATAAGGTATATCACCATTTCGGCATTTTCCGTCTTCTCAAATGCGTCATTCAGTAAATAGAGCAGACCCGCAAGATGATTCTCGTCGTATTCACCTGTTCCGACACCGACATCTGTTCCCTGCCAGTTATCACCGTCGAGGAAGCTGTCACTGCTGCCGTGCATTGTGGCAGTCCACCTGCCGTCCGTTACTTTTACGGAGATCGCGGCGTATGCATCGCTCATTTTCATCGACATTCCTCTTACATCGAGATCTGTCAGAAAGATATCTGCAGTATTTCTCACATTATATGCGGCAGAATTTGCGGAAGTCACCTTTGAGCTCCTGACATATCTCTGCATTTCGTCACCTATATGTCTGAACTGATCTGTGATATCGGTACCGGTAATATCTTTCAGCAGCTTGTTTAATGCGGTGATCTCGGCATCTCTGTCAGCCTTGTCTGCAATATAATTACCGATTTCCTGAGAAAGCTCCTGTATTTCACCGGGATCTCCGTTCATGATATCTATATGCTTTCCGGAACCGACGGCCGGTATCTGTGCTGTCGGCAGTACAGAGCCGCTCATAGCGACCGAACCATAATCACCGGCGTCTATACTGTAGGAGGTCTTGTAACCTCCGTTATCCTCGCTTACAGATACGCTTATCCCGCAGTCAAGAAGCACCTTGTACATATCCTCTCCCACAGCACTTTCAATAAGCGGTGAATCTCCGAGACTTATGCTGAGTGTTCCGCCGCCCATCTCTTTTCCGAATGCTTCAAACCTGCTCAGATCACTGTATTCAGCATTCAGCGTGAAGTATCTTTCCTCGTCCGGAGATGACGTGAAGATGCCGGTATTTACTTTTACAGTGAACTTTCCGGATCCTTCCGCACGGGTGCCGGAAGCTGTGAGCACATCGGTGTTGCTGCTGCGGAGGACGAAAGACATATCCGTGCCGTTGTCAAGGCTGAGAGCGCTGAATCCCTCTGTCTTCTCCGAACGGACAGCTATTTTCATACCAAGCGGAACATTCATTCCGGTAACATAAGTTTCGGTTATGAATTTTATTTTTTCATCTGATACAAGAATATCGTCGGATTCTTTCCGAAATCCGTCAATAATACTTTTTGCGATGTCAAAGCTTTCACCTGACAGCCCGTAATCCTTCATCAGTTTTGCGAGATACCCGTCTTCCTCTATCGTGTCGGCAATTGAGCTGAAAATATGTGACAATCCCTCATTATCGAAAGTGACTGTTACGGCAGTTGCATTCTTCTTTGTTCCGTCAGGATAATCTATGCTGCTGTCGGAAAATGAGATATCCGCATAGCGATAGCATGAGAAGTATGCCTCAGCGATCTTCTTTGCAAGCGCATCGAGCTTTTCCTTGTCAACAGGATCGGGGTTGCTGCGCTGCGATTTGTCCGAAGAAGATATCTCGTCATAAGAAGGCATATCGAATGAAAGCACCGTATCGGTGACTTCCGGGACCGATATCAGCACCTTGCCGCTCTTGTCGATCTTTAATACACCGCCGATGAAATCCGAACCGTTTCTCAAAAGGTATCCCGCCATTGAGCAGCCGCTGTCTGAACTGCTTTTTGAAAAGCGGACAGCCGAAGTGTTTATGATATCAATGATCCTGTCTATCATTTCATCAGAGTCGATCGTACCGTTCACGCTGTCATAAAGACCTGTCTTCTCCTTAAGAAGAGCCCTGAGCTTTTCGCCTGGTCTGAGATCCACTGATCCGATTACGGTGATATCTTTTTTATCCGGCATATCGAGCATATCCATATAGTTGTACATACTGTATGCCATACTGATCTGACTGTAATCATATTTTTCGGAAAGCTTTTCATACCGGTCGTCAATATACATAGTCCTCAGACTTCTGAATGAACTGAACGCCGATAATACATTCTGTGTATATCCATGAGTAATGTCGGTTATCTGTTTTCCTTCATTGAATAATTCTTCGGCATACGCTGCCGAAACCGATTTTGCATAACCCTCATCACCCATGAATGCTCGGAGCAGTGCGGGCTGTGCGGCGGTAAAAGTGATGACACCGGCAGCCGCAACAGCGGTGCCTCCGCAGGCAAGACCGATAGCAAGGCCTTTCTTTGACTTCTTCACGGGCTTTACGGGAACATTTCCGAGCAGATCATATACCTGCTGTCCGGACTGCTGAACAGCCTGTTCCGGCTGGCTCAGATAACCGGAAAGATCGGTATTGCAGAAAGGACAGATATTTGTAAAACCATTAAATTTATTTCCGCAGTTATAGCAAAACATAATTGACCTCCTTATTTTCCGTTGGCATTGCCGTATAAAAGCGCAGCGGTCGTATTTACAATAGTAGTTTTATTATATCACATAACAGGTTACACTTCAAGTGTCAGAAACAGACAAATACAGATTTCACAGAAAACCAAAACAAAAAAGCACGGGTATTTTTACCCGTGCCGCAGCCTGTCAAAAAAGCAGTAACTTTATAATTCAATCGCGAAGCTTTTCGCCTTTGCTTCTTTCGGCGTCCCGAAAGAAGCGGGGTTTGGGGCGGCGCCCCAATCTCAAGCGTAAGCGACTTCTTTGACAGACTGAAGCACGGGTATTTTTACCCGTGCCGTTGATCTTACTTAGTAACAGCAATTGCTGAGATGAGGACAGCAGCTTTAGCGCCTGTATGCGGAACTATCTCGACAACATGGCTTCCGCACTCCTCAAACTCTATTACCTCTTCTGCTTCGACATAGTTGCCCCAGCCGCCTGTAAAATCAGAATCTATCGTCTTTGCTACCTCACCGTCAACGACAACATCAAATTTGCCGCCGTTTTTTGTAAGCTTTCCGAAGAACACGCCGATAGACTTTGCCTCAGTCTCAAATTTCAGCGGAGAGACACCGTCGAAAGTACCGTCTTTTGAAAGAGCGCGCCAATAACCGCCGAAATTGCCGAATTTCTCATCTGTAACCATTTCCCAGCCGGTGTGGTCAGTGTTCTCAGAGCCGCCCGGCAGGAGAAGACCGGCAGTCGCGTATTTATCGGTTATGTACGGAACCGAAAGATCGCTCTCGTTATCGGTGTCGATGCTGTCAAGATCGTCGATGACAGACTGGAGATATGATACGATAATTTCGGTAAGTACCGAATGACCCACCGTATTCGGATGAATGTTGTCGTCCGATATATCCGTCCACTTGATATGACCGTTCTTTACAACGTCCATGATCGCGTCATGATATGAGATCATAGGGATATCATACGCTTCGCATATCTCGGAGTGATACTTCTGGAAACTCGTGCCGTCGTCCATAGTCATTGCGACAGTCACTATAGCAGGAGAACTCTTGCTGTTCCAGAGCTTCTGGAGAAGCCCGTCATACGAGCCGCGGTTTCTCTCTGTATGCTCGGTAGTATCATTTACCGAGAAATCAATGAACACAAGATCGGGGTCATAGCAGGTAACATCGCGGTCTGCTCTGTAAACTCCGATATATGAGCCGGTAGCACCGATGCCGGCGTTGATGTCTGTTATCTTTGAATCCGGGAACTGCTCCTGAAGCCATAAAGTAACAAGCTTTGCGTACCACTTTTCATATTCTGCGGACGAGCCCTGTGTGATAGAGCCGCCGAGATATGCAACAGTTATCGGTTCGCCTGCCTTAGCCTTTTTGAACACTTTCGCAAGTCTCGCCTTGTTTCCGTCTATAAGGTCAGCAAGAGCCTTCATTCTGTCTGTAATGCCGTTCGCAATAACGTATTCCGAATCTTCGGGGATCACTTTTTCTTCCTTTTCAGAAGCTGTCGTCTGCGCGGCAGCAGTGTCCTCCGCCTTGCCGGAGTCGCTTTCTGTATTTGCGGCAGTCGTATCGTCCGCCTTATCGTCGGAAGTATCCGATGCCGGTGCAGACGATGATGCAGTCGTTGTGGTGCCGGACGAAGCGGCATTGTTGTTTGTTCCGCATGAAGCCGAAGCGGCAAGCATTGCGCATAAAAGTATGAGTGCTATCTTTTTCTTCATATAAGTTTCCTTTCTCGGGGTATTGTTCCGTCTTGAACAGGTATTGTCCGTTCATACAAGAAAGTATATCATTTTTGCCGCTAAAAGTCAAGCGGACACATATTGCTATTCCGACAAAAAATGTATTGCAAAAAAAGGAAAAATATGTTATACTGTTGTAACCGGACCGCAATAAGGCTGCCGGTCAGTTTTACATCAGTGAGGTAAATGAATGTCAGACAAGAGCTATCTTGACGAAATAAGAAATTTCTGCATAATCGCACATATAGATCACGGAAAATCAACGCTTGCCGACCGCATACTCGAACAGACAAGCACCGTTGCCCAGAGGGATATGGAAGAACAGCTCCTCGACAACATGGAGCTTGAACGTGAGCGAGGCATCACCATAAAGGCAAGAGCCGTCCGGCTCAATTATAAGTCCGATGACGGAAACACCTACGTTTTCAACCTTATCGACACCCCCGGTCACGTGGATTTCAACTACGAAGTTTCGCGTTCGCTCAATGCCTGCGAGGGTGCGATACTGATAGTTGACGCATCTCAGGGAATAGAAGCCCAGACGCTCGCAAACACATATCTTGCGGTAGAGCAGGATCTTGAAGTCGTTCCGGTAATAAACAAGATAGATCTGCCCTCGGCTCACCCGGACGAGGTGAAGGCTGAGATAGAAGATGTCATCGGTATTCCTGCGGACGATGCACCTCTGATATCCGCAAAGCTCGGACTGAACATCAAGGACGTCATGGAGCGCATCGTCACTTCTGTCCCCCCTCCGGCCGGCGACCCGGACGCACCGCTGAAAGCGCTGATCTTCGACAGCTATTACGACAGCTACAAGGGAGT
This sequence comes from uncultured Clostridia bacterium, assembly GCA_946617595.1. GTDB lineage: Bacteria > Bacillota > Clostridia > Oscillospirales > Ruminococcaceae > Ruminiclostridium_E. Next base: position 5,891 of record CAMOKN010000075.1, on the reverse strand, counting down.
TATCGTGTATGTCCGCGTCAAAGAAGGCTCGCTCAGAGTAGGCGACAGGATAAGAATGATGGCTACAAAGGCTGAATTTCAGGTAGTCGAGGTCGGTTATATGGGAGCGACCGAACTTGTTCCGGCAGACGGACTTCGCGCCGGCGAAGTCGGATATATTGCCGCTTCAATAAAATCAATAGGGGACACAAAAGTCGGCGATACGGTCACAAGATGCGATATGCCTGCCGAAGAACCCCTTGCCGGCTACAGAAGCGTGAATCCCATGGTATTCAGCGGCGTTTATCCGGCGGACGGCTCGAAATACGGAGATCTGCGAGACGCACTCGAAAAGCTGAGACTGAATGATGCTTCGCTGACATTTGAACCCGAAACTTCTATCGCGCTGGGATTCGGCTTCCGCTGCGGATTTCTCGGACTGCTTCACATGGAGATAATCCAGGAGCGTCTCGAACGCGAGTACAACCTCGATCTGATAACAACAGCACCTTCGGTTGTATATAAGATAGACAAGATGAACGGGGAAACGATATTCATTGACAATCCGATGAACTTCCCCGATCCTTCCGAAATAAAACAGGCTTATGAGCCGATGGTCGAAGCGCACGTCTATGCGCCCTCCGACTATGTGGGAAATATCATGGAACTCTGTCAGCAGCGCAGAGGTGTATTCAAGGATATGAAATACCTTGACAAGACCCGTGTCGATCTGCACTACGACCTGCCGCTGAACGAAATAGTATATGATTTCTTCGACGCGCTCAAATCGCGCACAAGAGGTTATGCAAGCTATGATTATGAGTTCAAGGGATTCGTACCCTCAAAGCTGGTAAAACTCGATATACTGCTGAACGGCGATGTTGTAGATGCATTGTCATTCATCGTGTTTGCGGACAGCGCCTATCCCCGTGCAAGAAAGATCACCGAAAGGCTGAAAGAGCATATACCGAGACAGATGTTTGAAGTTCCGGTGCAGGCGGCAGTCGGCGGAAAAATAATTGCGCGCGAAACTATAAAGGCAATGCGCAAGGACGTTCTCGCTAAGTGCTACGGCGGCGATATCACCCGTAAGAAAAAGCTGCTCGAAAAGCAGAAAGAGGGCAAAAAGCGTATGCGCCAGCTCGGAACGGTCGAAGTGCCGCAGGAAGCATTTATGGCAGTGCTCAAGCTTGACGATGAATAACGTCAGCGTCGTCGGATTGTATATACACGTCCCGTTCTGCCTTTCAAAATGCCCGTACTGCGATTTCTATTCCGTGCGTTACAGCGCTGAACAGGCGCACGCTTACGCAGAAGCAGTGATAAGGAATATAAGGCATTACAGCGCACATTACGATACTGTATATTTCGGAGGAGGAACACCGATACTGCTCTACAGGCACATCGGGAGCATACTCTCATCGGCGGATATTGCGGACGGCGCGGAGATCACCGTTGAAGCAAACCCGTGCATGGCAGAGCCTGAAATACTCGAAGCTCTGCATAAAGCCGGAGTGAACAGACTGTCTTTCGGCGTGCAGTCCATGAACGCGGACGAGCTGGTCTTTCTCGGAAGACGTCACACAACTGAACAGGCAGTATCGGCTGTGAAAAACTCACATTCAGCAGGATTTGAAAATATCTCTGCCGATATGATAATCGGACTGCCGGGTCAGACGGAGAAAAAAATATCATACACCGCAGAAAGGCTTGCAGAACTCGGAGTAAACCATATCTCCGCGTATATTTTAAAAATAGAGGAAAACACACCGTTCGCGGTCAGCAGACCGGAGCTTCCCGATGACGACCGCACGGCGGAACTTTATCTTTACACAGTAAAAAGACTTGCGGAACTCGGATTCCCGCAGTACGAGATCAGCAATTTTGCAGAGCAAGAGTTCCGAAGCCGCCACAATCTCAGATACTGGCGGTGTGAAGAATACATCGGCATAGGTGCGGCAGCACATTCGTATTATAACGGAAAGCGCTTCTGCACACCAAGAGACATCGCATCGTTCATTCAGAATGAACACCAGATCACCGGAATAACGGACGATCACCCCGGCGGCTGGGAAGAATACGCGATGCTGAAACTGCGACTCACAGAGGGGATCACTTTTGCTGAAGCTGAAAGATACGGCAGACGCGGCGAACTGATACAAAAGGCGGCAAAGCTGCCCGAACGGCTTGTAAGCGTTTCCGGAAGCGGCATAAGTCTCACACCCGAAGGCTTTCTCGTGTCAAATTCAGTGATAGGAGAACTTATTTTCTGACCGCAGGTCATCAATTTTGAAAAAATGGAATATCTGAATATAGGAAATGTAAAAATAAAAAAGACGGCAGCTCTCGCGCCTATGGCAGGAATCGCCGATACAGCGTTCCGGACGACAGCAAAAAAATTCGGAGCCGCGTATGTCGTGGGTGAAATGGTGAGCTGCAAAGGGCTCGTCTATGGACACACCCCGAAAGGCGACGGAAAAAGCGAAGAGCTTCTCGCGCTCACCGATGCCGAGCGTCCCGCAGCGGTTCAGTTGTTCGGCGCTGAGCCTGAATTTATCGCACAGTCAGTCCCGATAGCCGAGAGTTACAGACCCGATATAATCGACATAAACTGCGGCTGTCCGGTGCCTAAGGTCGTCGGCAGCGGTGCAGGCAGTGCGCTTATGAAAGATCCGCTGCTGTTCGGAAGGATAGTTTCAGCCGCTGTCGCGAAAGCTCATGTTCCCGTCACCGTCAAGATACGTGCAGGCTGGGACAGCGAGCATATAAACGCCTGTGAGATAGCGCATATTGCCGAAGAATCCGGAGCCGCTGCCGTAGCGGTGCACGGACGGACGAAAGTGCAGATGTACAGCGGAGAAGCGGACTGGGGAATAATTGCCGCGGTAAAGCAGAAAGTAAAGATACCCGTTATCGGGAACGGCGATGTTGACAGTCCGGAAAAATGCCTCAGAATGTACGAACAGACAGGCTGCGACCTTGTGATGATAGCAAGGGGCGCATACGGAGATCCATGGCTGTTCCGGGATATAGAAGATATGCTTGAAGGAAGACCGCCGCGGCAGGCTCCGACACTTGAAGAAAAGCTTGATATCATGCGCCGGCATATAGAGCTTCTTGTAAACTGCAAAGGTGAATATACCGGAATGAAAGAAGCACGCGCACAGGCTGCCTTCTATCTTAAAGGGATCCCGAATGCCGCAAAATACCGCGGAATGTGCGGAAGGCTCTCAAAAACCGATGATCTTTACGATCTGATAGATACGATAAGAAATGAAAACGGAGGTATAAGCTGAAATGATAGCACTTATTACAGGTGCAAGCTCGGGGCTCGGCAGAGCATTTTCAAAAGAGCTTGCAAAACGCGGATTCAATCTCGTTATAGTCGCAAGACGCAGACAGCGTCTCATGGAACTTAAAAAGGAACTTACGGAGCAGTACGGAATAAAGGTCAAGGTGCTGCCGCACGATCTTTCCGACCCGGACGAATGCAGGCAGCTTGCAGAAGAAGTCAGCGGAGTAAACATTGATATCCTTATCAACAACGCGGGATTCGGCGTATTCGGAAAATTCACCGAGACAGATCTCGACCGTGAACTTGAAATGATAGATGTGAATATCAAGGCGGTGCATATACTGACAAAGCTTTTCCTCCAGCGGTTTGTAAAGCGCAATTACGGCTTTATACTGAATGTGGCATCGCTCGCGGGATTCATGGCAGGACCGATGTTCTCGTCATATTATGCATCGAAGAACTATGTATTGCAGCTTACAAAAGCAATTTATGAAGAACTGCGCACCGACAAGTCAAAGGTTTATATCGGAGCATTCTGCCCCGGACCTGTAAATACCGAATTCAACGATGTTGCCGGAGCCGAGTTTGCAGTTTCCGGCATCAGCGAAACAGAAGCCGCAGCGTATGCAATAGAAAAGATGTTCGACGGACAGCTGATAATCATTCCGAAGATGTATGCAAAGCTCACAGCCGCTGCATCGAAGATAGCGCCCACAAAGGTGATGCTTGCCGCAACAGGAAAGGTCCAGCGCTCACGTACAGAGCATGAGCCCTCCATTGAACCGCCGGTAAACACCGGAGCGGATATGAAGCTGCGTCTTTCGGACGAAGAGCTTGAAAAAGCGGTATCGGGAATATATGATGATATCATGGATATAAATGAAATAAAAGAAAGGAAAGATGAAAAATGAGTGAATGTACTCACAATTGCGAGACTTGCGGTGTTGACTGCGCCTCCCGCACCGCCGAGAGCCTTCTTGCACCTCAGAACGAGCTTTCGGACGTAAAAAAAGTGATAGCTGTAGTATCCGGAAAGGGCGGTGTCGGTAAATCCCTCGTTACCGCACTTATGGCGAATGCAGCACGAAGAAAAGGATTAAACACAGCCGTGCTCGATGCCGATGTCACAGGTCCCTCTATCCCGAAACTGTTTGGTCTGCGTGACCGTGCACAAGGAACAGAAACAGCTCTCCTGCCGTCCGTAACACAGAGCGGCATACGTGTCATGTCCGTAAATCTGCTCCTCGAAAATGAGACAGACCCCGTAGTCTGGAGAGGACCCGTTATTGCCGGTGTGATAAAACAGTTCTGGTCGGACGTTATCTGGGACAAAGTGGATTATATGTTCGTGGATATGCCTCCCGGAACAGGTGATGTACCGCTCACAGTGTTCCAGTCCCTGCCGGTTGACGGAATAATCGTGGTAACAAGCCCTCAGGAGCTTGTGGGAATGATAGTAGAAAAAGCCGTAAAAATGGCAGAAATGATGAATATTCCCGTACTCGGCATAGTAGAAAATATGAGCTGGTTCGAGTGCGATCAGTGCGGTAAAAAGCATTATATCTACGGCAACAGCCATATAGAAGATACCGCTTCAAGACTCGGTATCAAAAATGTCGCACATATCCCGATCAATCCCGCTTTCGCACAGCTCGGCGATTCCGGTAACATCGAAAGCGCCGGCAACGTGCTCGAAGATTTCGCAGAAAAGCTGTTCGCAGATTGAGAACTGTCGCTGACGCTTGAGGCTGGGGGAAGGAGAAAGGGAACCCCATTTCCAAAGTGGAAATGAGTTTCCCTTCCTCCCTCCCCCAGACCCCTTCTCTCCAACCCTCCTGAAAGGCTGATGCAGGACCCGATCGGATAGTGCTGCATTTATACAGAAGCAAAAGCACAAAGTAATAATAAGTGAAATTACAACAACAATAATAACAATAATAAACGCTGTATGAGAGCTGATCTGCCCTTATACAGCGTTTTCTTTAGAGGTTCCCTTCATGTTTTCGTGAATGTTTTCTCCTCACAAGCGTGATTATCAGCGCGATCGCCGCACCCGTCACCACTCCGGAAAAATCCAGCCAGACGTCCTCTATCATCGGCCCCCTGCCGGAAAAGATCTGTATAGTCTCATCTATGAATCCAGTAAACAGCCCGATGATAAGCGGAAGTGAGAATCCCATTATCTTTGAATGAAGATCCTCCTGCTTCAGACTCAGCGGGAAGAAATACAATCCGAGTATAACGCCCTCGATCGTGTATTCCGTAAAATGTGCGAGCTTTCGCACAATATGGTCGGTCAGCGTGATCGGAATATGCAGAAAATCAAGTATAGACTGCAATATCTGCATTATGCCGGTGCTTTCACTTGCCGAATTTTCCCTCGGTATCATCGAGTGTATCCATATAAACAGCACTACCGCAGCAATGATTATAAGGAATATCTTTTTCTTCATAAGGGTACCTCTAAAAACCGCTTTGAACAGAGAAAATGAGATAGCCGCGTCGAATACAAGGAAAGCCGACGAAGCCGGGCTGGTCTGTCGGTCAGCCCCTCTGTCTCGCAAGCTCGACACCTCCCCGCTGCCGGGGAGACCACGCCCGGTTAGGAGGTTTGACG
>CAMOKN010000074.1 GCA_946617595.1 uncultured Clostridia bacterium | reverse complement strand
GTCTACTGCGTCAAACCTCCTAACCGGGCGTGGTCTCCCCGGTAGCGGGGAGGTGTCGAGCTTGCGAGACAGAGGGGCTGACCGACAGACCAGCCAGGCGTCGTCGGCTTTCCTTGTATTCGACGCGGCTATCTCATTTTCTCTGTTCAAAGCGGTTTTTAGAGGTACCCTTGAAAGTATGTACCTCTTTTACACAAAAGCAAAAGCACAGAGCGATTGATATGCTCTGTGCCTTCTTTTTATGATGAATCTTTTTAAGTTCCGTTTTAACGGGATTTGCTTTTGCTGCTTTTCACATTGAAAAGTATCGGGGACGGCGTCGCTGCATGATGCAGCGATAGATTGCCCAAGAGCGCGCACGATGCGCGCATATAAGCAATCAAAGCGGCGACTCGTTCCAAGCGAAGCGAAATTCTTACGGCTCTTCAGAAGAATTATCTGTGTCTGTGATCTCTGCCTCTTCTGTTTCGGGGATAACATCTATCTTTTCCTTTTCAGGCTCGGGAGCAGGAGATGTATCAGCAGGTTCTTCAAATTCGTTCTTCATTATCTTGTCGAATACATCGCCGTCCATTTTTTCGTGATCCATAAGATATCTGGCAACACGATCAAGACAGTCACGGTGAGTCTCGATGATATTACGGGCATTTTCATAGGCTGTATCTACAAGTTCCCTTACCTCGGCATCTATCTCGGCTGCGATATTCTCGGAATAATTTCTGCCGTGGGAATAATCACGCCCTAAGAATACCTCAGCATCGTTTGTACCATATACGATAGGACCGAGTTTTTCGCTGAATCCAAAGCGTGTTACCATATTTCTGGCAACATTGGTTGCACGCTCGATATCATTCGATGCACCTGTCGAAATATCTTCCAGAACTACCTTTTCAGCAACACGTCCGCCAAGCAGAACTATAAGTTCTTCTTCCATTTCACGCTTGCTTCTGTAGTTCTTGTCGTGATCCGGCAGCGACATCGTGAATCCGCCGGCTGATCCTCTCGGTATGATCGTAATGTGATGAACTCTGTCCTGCGTCGGGCAGAAGTATGTGCATACCGCGTGACCGCCTTCATGATAGGCTGTAAGCCTTTTCTCACTTTCGGTGACAACTCTCGATTTCTTTTCGGGACCGGTAACTACCTTTATTGCAGCCTCCTCAACGTCCTCCTGAATAATAGCCTTTCTGTTCTTGCGGGCTGCAAGAAGCGCAGATTCGTTCAGAAGATTCTCAAGATCGGCACCGGTAAATCCGGCTGTTGACTTTGCGATCGTTGCAAGGTCTATATCGGGAGAAAGCTTCTTGTTTCTTGTGTGAACTTTGAGTATCTCCTCACGTCCCTTGATATCGGGATAGCTTACCACTATCTGTCTGTCGAAACGTCCCGGACGCAGCAATGCGGGATCAAGGATATCACGTCTGTTTGTCGCCGCCATCACGATGATGTTCTGATTTTCGGTAAATCCGTCCATTTCAACGAGCAGCTGGTTAAGTGTCTGTTCACGCTCGTCATGGCCGCCGCCAAGACCTGCACCTCTCTGTCTGCCGACCGCGTCGATCTCATCAATAAACACAACAGACGGAGTATGCTTCTTCGCCTGATCGAACAGATCGCGCACGCGCGAAGCTCCGACACCGACAAACATCTCAACGAAGTCAGAGCCGCTTATCGAGAAGAACGGTACTCCCGCTTCTCCGGCAACAGCTTTTGCAAGCAGAGTCTTACCGGTTCCGGGAGGTCCTACCAGAAGTACACCTTTGGGGATCCTTGCTCCGAGATCCTGATATTTGCGCGGATTCTTCATGAAGTCAACGATCTCTTCAAGCTCCTGCTTTTCCTCGTCAGCACCCGCAACATCAGCAAATGTCACTTTCTTGCCGTTTGACGGCTGATTTCTTGTGTTTGCACGCGAGAACTGGTTGAGTTTTCCGCCGCCTGTTGTCTGACGCATGATCACAAACGTGAAGCCTATCATCAGCGCGATCAGCACAAGATACGGTATAAAGCTCAGCAGGAAGGAGTTGTCCTTGATAGGCTGATAGTCAAATTCGAGCGGAGTGTCCGGATTCTGTTCGTTAAATTCTTTGCGGTAATTCTTTATATCTTCCACAAACAGACCGACATTCGGCACATTATAGCGATATTTTGTGTTCTGATTTGATTTCAGCTTAAAATCGAGTCTTCCGCTGCCGAGATCGAGATCGAACCCGGTAACATTATAGTGATCGAATTCGTCAAGCAGCTTTGAATATGTTCCCTTGAACGCTGTTATCCCTGAATTACCGTATGAGGGAACAAGGTTGTTCAGTATAGCAATAAGCCCCATTACGAGCAGTGCTATTATCAGTACGTAGATTATTACGCCCTTGAATTTGTTTGAGTGCATTTAGACCGCCTTTCCGAATATGTTCTCGCCGGTATTACGTATTTTCTTTTTTCGTTTAGGGTACCTCTAAAAATCGCTTGGAATAGAGAAAATGAGTATAATTCTTATGCCGCTTTCAAAAGCGCATCCTTGCGCTCTTCTGGCGGCATAGTCAGAGCATCCT
>CAMOKN010000073.1 GCA_946617595.1 uncultured Clostridia bacterium | reverse complement strand
TATTTTTCGGCAAGCGGTCTGACGATTCGCTTAATATCGTTAATTGACATAATGTTCTCAGACATATTGATCTTCTCCTTTCGCGGAATATGCTATTATTAATTATTATACCACAAAACTTTGCAACAAACAATAGAAAAATGCTCAATTCGGGGCGAATTGAGCATAAATTATTATTAGAAATTTCAAATTAAGATAATTATATAGCGCTTGAACTACAAACACAAAAATCACTGCGTTTGCTTTAGTCAATTAAATTTTCGGAAAAATCCGATCAGATATACAGGAAAATATCATCAAAATAGTATTACAATATGAACATCGCAGCCATTGTTTTATTGCAGGCGGTTGATCTACAAACTAATGTGCAGCATACACACAAACGCGCTATGTTTTATGTGCAACACTTACAACGACCATAAGAGCCAAAATAAGTACCATATCTAAACGAAAATCCCCTCAACCGGCTTGGTTAAGGGGATTTCGTGGCTCCTGTTACTGGACTTGAACCAGTGACATCTTGATTAACAGTCAAGCGCTCTCCCACTCAGCATGGTGTGCGCAGAAAGTTAATCAATCAGCAGAAGCTTGCTTAACAACCGCCATGGTCAGCCCGCCGGAACACCCGACGGGCTTTTGACCGAGCAAAATATTCAGTCTGTAATTTCCATGTAAGGTTTAAACGCTCTGTTAACCGTTACTTTTACATTGTATCCTCTCGACAGTTCCACACGCGGAAACATCTCCGCAATGATCATCTTTTTGCGCTCGACGGAGGCTCTGTCGAACTCCTCCGCCCAACTTGTGAGCTTTGTATAGCCGCTCTCGACCGCTTTCCGTTCGGAATCAAGGTTATCGAGACGGGTCTTGCTGTCCTTCAGCTTCTCCTCAGCCACAGAGATGCTCTTTTCAACTGCCTCTAAAGCTGTGTGTAGCTGTTCGGAAGTGAAGCTGCTTTCCCCGATAAGAACATTTGCGATCTCAGCGGTAAGCTTTTCCTTCTTTTCGCCCAGCTTCTTCAGCTCTGTCTGCGCGGACTTTACCAAGCAGGTCAGTTCCTTGATACGCGCACCATAGCTTTTGTTTATCGCTTCTTCCTCGGGAGAACCGGCAATGTTGGCGAGAATGCTCTTCACCATTTCGTTGATCTTCCCGTCGATCTCGGCGGCCAAATATGCGGACTGACAATTCTCAGTCTTGACACCGTGAGCTCTGTTGCAGCAGATATACCTATGGGTTGTGTACTTGTGAATATCTCCGCTTTTTGTCAGATGCTTACTTGTAGAGCAGCTTTCAACGATGCGAGCGCCGCATTCGGCACAGAATACATTTCCGGAAAGAAGAGCCGAGCCAAGATTGGTGAGGCTGACTGCCCTTTCTTCGGCGTACTTTTTACTGCGCTGGTCCAGAATATCCTGTGTACGACGGAAGGTCTCATCATCAATGATCCTAAGCTCCTCCTGATACGGAGCTTTTGCCGTCGAAGTATCATTGTGTCCGACATAGAGAGGATTTCTCAGCATCCGCATGATGTTGTTTGCCTGAAACTTCGCTCCTTTATGGGTGCGAAGTCCCTTGTTGTTCAGGTAGTTGGCAAGCTGTGTGGTGCCTTTCCCCTCGTTTACCGTCATCGTGAACAGCCTTCTTACATAGTAGGCTTCGTCCTCGTTTACGACCAGCCGATGCTGCACCCTGCCCTTTTTGGTGATAACTCCGGTTTCTTCAGTCTTGTAGCCGAACATCGGAGCACCGCCGCGATAGCTTCCATTCTCAACAGTAAACTTCATCGCTTCCTTGACTCTGATCGAGATATTCTCACTCTCGTTTTTAGCCCAAAGCCCATTGAGGGTAACATACACCTCACTGTTGATCGAATCAAGCTTTATCTCGCCTTCCGTCGCACTGAAGATCCTGATACCGAGGCTGATAAGCTTGGCAATAAACTCGGTAGTCTGATTTCCTCGTCTGCCGAGTCTGTCCTGCTTGAAGATGACAAGCACATCAAACTCTTTTGCTTCGGCAAGCGCCAGTATTTTAAGGATCGCTTTACGTTTATACATATCATTCTTAAAACCTGACTTGCTCTCGTTGACAACATCGGTTATTGTCCAGCCATTCTCTTTGCACACTTCGGTGCATCTGTTCTGCTGAACGGGGAGCGGACAGTCATCATCCCCGTTCACCTGTTTTGCTGTTGACACTCTGAGCAGTAATACTGCTCGGAGAGCCTTTGTTGTTGACTTTGAATTTTCCATAGTCTATCCTTTCAAAAGGATCCCTACAAAATTCCAAGTCTTTGCGGCGGGAGCCGCTTTTCATATATAGACGGTGCCGATATCCTATGCTCAGTGGGACATCTTCACCGAATATATGCTTTCATAACCTTTTCTTCAATACCCCCGCGATTATCATCGCGGTCTGATCATCATTACTTTCAAGCCCTGTTTTATTATTTCTTCTCCTTTATTCAGGGATCTGTTGCTGATGCCGCAAGCGGCATATCCTTACAATACTATTATAATATATATCACCGATTCGTGCAAGGTAATTAATTACAAATATTCGCCTTAAAATTTGTTAAAAATGTACAATTTTCGTACCACAAGGATGTGGTAAAGAAGTTTTTCAAAAGCGCGCATAAAGGAGAAAACTTCGAGACACAGCTTGTTTTTTCATCCAAAGAGACGGGAACCCGTCTCTTTCGCATTATATTATCTGCTTGCCGTTCGCATAGAGCTTATAGCCGTTGGAAATGATATTTGAGACATCTCCGTTAAATTCGGTAATATTGCTGTCTCCGGTAAGTTCCCACTTGCTGCCGCTGTCCAAAGTTACGGTAACCTTGCCCTCGTTTGCTATTGCGCCCTTGTATGTGCTGTTTTTCAGGTTCAATTCCAGTGATGAAATGCTGTCAACAGTGATGTTGCCTGTAAGGGTCTGCTCTTCTGCATTGAATACACATTTGCCGCCGTTCTTGCCTTCCTTGCCCCAGCGCCCAGCCGAAACTATCAGCAGATCTCCGGTTTCAGACAGCACAAGCTCCGCAGATCTCAGGTTTACGACACTGCTTGTGTTTGTGCAGTAAAACATTGCACCGCTTTGTGAGATCATTTTGCCGCCCGTCATTGAGAATACGCTCGTACCCTCTTTTGCATCGCCGGAAGCGCTCTGATAAAGCAGCACATTGGCTCTGATACTGCCGGATTTTGTTGACTGGTCATTACCGGTCAGGGTGCAGTTTTCAAGCATAACGCTGTTCTTGCCCTCGATTATGACAGCTCGCGACTGTTCGGAAACTCCCACCGCGTTCTTTACCGTTATGTCTGCCGTACTGTATATCACCGGACAGCCGCTTGAACCTTCGGAGGTATATGTTCCTCCGTCGATCACCATAATACCGCCGCCTCGATCCGAACGTATAGCCGCTTTGCTTGCGCTTGTAACGGTAAGGTTATTCCCGTAGAGCGTACCGCCGCCGGCAACCTGAACTCCGCCGGCACCGCCGCCCGTTACCGTTACAGTGCTGTCGGAGATGTGTATGACCCCGTTATCATACGCAAATACTCCGGTAGCATTTTTCGCGTCCGCTTCGATAACGCAGTCTGTAAGTGTGACATCTGCGTTCCCATAGACCCTTACACCGGCATTTAGTCCCTTGAAGCTCGAATCATCGGCACTTGATGCGTCTCCGGAGATCTTTTTCAGTATTGCTCCCGTGACCGATGCCTTTACATTTCCCGATGCTTCAAGAACGCTTTCGTCTTTTCCTGTCGCGGAATAAGTTCCCCCTGTAATGCTGTCACCCTCTTTTAATACAGTTGCCGGATATTCAGCCGAATTGTCGTACACGGATTTCTCTGTTACTGCCGTAGTAGTTTCTGAGATCGTGGGCGTGGTTGCAGATGTAGTTGTAGCTTCTGCCGTGGCTTCGGACTCTTTAGACCGCGCTGTAGTAACTGTCGTTTCGGGAGCTTTTGTAGTTGAGGCAACGGTTGTTACAGCGGTAGTTGTCGTGTTTGTTGCTTCTGTTGTGGTGGCAGAGGTTATTGCTGTGGTTGAATCGCTCTCTGCTTCATCAGAACTAAGAATTGTTGTGGTGGGTTCGGTTTCGGGAGACATTTCCTGCGCAGTAGTGCTTGCTTCAGAAGAAACAGAGGTCGGCTCCTGAACAGTTTTCGTATCCGATGAACAGCTGCTGGCTGAAATTATAAGCGCTGCGATAAGCAACAGTGTATATGTCTTTTTCATTTTAGGATCCTCCTGTTATATCTCCGGTATCACTATAATTATTATAGCGCTGTAACTTAAAGCAAACTTAAATATAAATATTTATATTGTTCAATAACACACTTCACAAAAATCCAAGCGCAATTTCGTTAAAAAAGTCAAATCATTCGTACACAGCCAGTTTTTACCCCATCCGAAGCTCCGAAACCTATGAATTATTTTAGTTTTTTGAAAACTATTGATTTTGGCTTCAAAATCTGATATAATATATGTAAGAAACGAAAGACATCATTGGAAGGTCACTATGGAAACCAAGACAAAAGAACAGCGCCACGAAGAATACCTTAAAAAGATACCAGAGTTCGTACTTATGGACGACACCTTTATGAATGCCTGCTTCAATGGGCAGCCGCAGCTCGTCAAGACCGTTCTCCGTATCATTATGGATAAGCCGGGGCTTATCGTTAAAAGCTCGCAGATACAGAAGGTGTTCAAGAATCTCCACGGACGATCGGTCACATTGGACATTGATGCCGTTGACGAGAATAATGTCGAATATGACATTGAGCTGCAACAGGCAAACAAAGGTGCCGGTCCCGAAAGAGCAAGATTCATCAGCAGCATCATAGATGCCAATATTCTTGACCCGGGCGAGGATTTTGACAAGCTGCCCGAAACCTATGTTATCTTCGTTACGCTCAATGATGTTCTGAAAAAAGGGCAGCCCATATATCATATCCGCCGTACTATTGAGGGCTCCGATGATGTCTTTGAAGACAAATCACATATAATATATGTAAACAGCGAGATACAGAACGAAACACCGCTCGGGCGTCTTATGCACGACTTCCACTGTAAGAAAGCCGTGGATATGTTTAACAAAGATTTAGCCGAACGGGTTGACCAGCTGAAAAATACCGAAAGGGGGAACCAGTTTATGTGTAAGATAATGGAAGAATTATTTGATGACGAGAGAAGAGAAATCGCATTAAATCTTCTTAAGCTGAACGACTATTCAATTGAAAAAATAGCATCTATTACAGGTCTCTCCGTTGAGGCGGTCAAAGAACTTGCCGAGGAACTCAAACCCAAAACTGCGTAAACTAATACAAGCCCGCATTCGCGGGCTTGTATTGTTATATTGCGCCTGTCACTTTAGGAGATTAATTTCATTGAAGAAAAATCTTCTAAAGGATCTCCGGGCTCATCGACCTCATATGGTTTCAGCTTTGCCTCAGGTTCAGAAGCTTCCGAAGCCTCAGCCGCCTGATCCTCACTGTCGTCCTCTGCCTCAGCAGCATCGGCAGCCTCTGCCGTTTCATCATCCGTATCCGGCTCTGCCGTTTTCTGAGCATCTTTGAGTTTCAAGATGATCTCCGTTTCAGCATTTTTACACGTTTTAAATGCTTCACCAGAGAGTTCTTCGCCGTTCACTCTTGTAACAACTATTGATAAACCTTTCAACTGATCAAATATTCTATCAACAAATGCCGTGGTACGTTTCTCTTGACCTGTGCTGGATACAAGCTTGGCTATTGTTGTTTCGAAAGGGGTTCCCTTCTTCACGGTGTCCACGATCTCATCAAATGTCGGATCATTCACGATCTGTTTCGGAGCTGCTCCAAAACACCCGTTTTCCAAAAGCTTTTTATGATTCTTTATAATTACCGCGGTCTCAAAGATACCGCGTAAAACAGACGAGACCTTGTATTTCTTATATCCGGCAAGGCACGTCACAACAGCAATATCTGACAGGTCAAGAGAGGGCTTGATAAATGAAGTCTCTTTTGTTTCGGTCTTATCATCGTTTATGATATTAAACGAAAGATCTACACCTTTGAATGTCAAATCGCCTTTTGCGAACGCTGCAAAAGTTTCCGTAATCTTTTCTTTGATGTTCATATCGGTGTGAGCAATAAGAAAAGCTGTCACTGAATACATTGGAATAGTTACCTTAATATCTTTGTTCATAATTATTGCCTCATTTCTTTGGTCATTAATTGTTGTGCCGATCGTCCGATACTTATTTTCCGCTGAAATTTTCGCTTCCGATCATTGTCTGTCAAAAGTTCCGAGAAATATCGGACCGTTCAAATCTGACCGTAAAAATCTCACCGGAAAATAAGCATCGGAATAAATGGCTCTTCTTTTTTGGATATGCCTAATGCACATCCAATGTTGACTCGTAAAAAACATACATATCATTCTGACTGTACTTTTCCTCCGGTCTTTTCTTTTGAATTCTCACCGATGCGCTCTATAAGCGAATCCGCGAGAATTCCGGTAATGCTGCACACAGCTTTATCATCATTGTCTTCCGAGAAAACTATGCTGATTGTTACTGTGATACTATCCGCCCTCATGGGTCATCACCTCCTTCATTATACGCTGTACAGATAGCTCTGAGCGATAACATTTATTCTATTATGACCCAGCGCCCTGCTTACAGTAAGCATCGCCTTTTTATCGAGAATCGTACCTTTACGATCCTTGCGCATAATATACTTATCATCGTCAGGGATCTCGCTCCTCGCCACCTTCTTATACAGTGTCGCTGCGAAATCTCCACGATAATGGTGAAGCTGAAGACCTCTGTGGAGCTTCTTGAATACCTTCTCTTTGGCTCCAACTTTGCCCGCGATCTCTTCGACCATATCAATATACTCCGCAAGAACGGTAACAGTGCGTTCTTTTCCGCCTTTGCCCCTGCGTACATGAACAACGAGGTTGCCTTCGCTGTCCCTGTACACATCTTCTCCCACAAGACGACGCAGCTCACAGCGTCTGAGACCCGTCCCGCGGACGAAGTCAACGATGTCAGGATTGGCTTCCTCAAGCTTCTTATCGGGTTCGAAGCGAGAGCGTTTCACATTCTTGCGCTCGCGTTTTGCGAACTCGACTCCAAAATCCGCCTTCTTGACCCCATAGAGCTTAGCCAGTGCGGACGCGTAGGTTTTAATCGTACATGCGGATAAGCCAGCCGCCTTTTTTTCTTCGAGATACTCGGGTACTTTTTCCTTCAGATCATCAAGGAACTTGTATTCGGAGTATCTTGTTCTCGCCCATACGAGAAATGTTTTGACGGCTTCCTTATACGTCTTCATAGTATTAAAGGAAAATATCCCCTCGGGATACTGTGTGTTCGTCTCGGCGAGCTTGATGCTTCGACTCACCATATCTTTGCATAGCGTTCAAACGCTGATTCGCCTGTCTTTTCAGGTTGGGATTTTTTGACTTTGACATAATAGTCAGCCTCCTTTGTCATAGTCATTTTGTTGTGCCGAATTTGTACACACCTTTATGGCTGTGCAAACATTAATGATATGTATGGGAATGTCGATATTTCCCACACATCCTCGCTTAATAGCGCGTTAAGTGCGGCGCTCTGAAGCCCGCGTACAGGTCGTCTCGGTGACCCACCCCGTCCTACAGACCTATTATTAATAGGTCTGTGTAGGAATTTCGCCTACCTAATCGGTTATGTACGGGATCGTACATAACCATTAGGTACGGGTGCCGAAATACGGCGAAAAGCTCTTTCGGCAGTTTTTTCTTGATTGTCTTATGATGTATTAACCATTTTCTTTCTTCCTTTCTTTTTTTGTCGTTGCGTTTACGTTCGCCACATATTCCGAAGCAACGTTATCCTGAATATGTTGGCAGCCTGCGTAGAATGGATGATTTTTCAACCCATCATTCGCCAGCATTTCCTCGTCGTTCTAAAGCTGCTCTTCCACATACGGGATGATCACACACTAAAAATCGATTTCGGCTGTACACTGTTACTGTCGTGTACTCGCAGTTTGGCCGCCTAACGGAATACCGAGAGAAAGCAACTTCGCCCTAACAGGTGCGCACATATACCTTTTGTGTCATTCACACGAGGTATACTCTCGCAGCCGCCTGATAGTGAAGGTCACCATTTATAATATGGTTTTCCCTCACTTTTACAGGAAGCATTTCGCTTCATGTGGTCAGTTTTTACAGCACTCTGCTGTTCACTTACACAATCTGCGCCGCCCGCCATTTATATGGTATGTTACCATAAACGGTGCGGACTGCCGTCACTCCGTTCTTCAGAACCAACGGCTTTATACCGTTGTTTATTGTTAATGCCCGTTTCTTGGGGCTACAATAAACTAAAAACAAAAAGCGCCAAACCTCGCGGCTTGGAGCTTCTTAAAAGAATATAAAATAAAGAAGACCAAACCGCATTCTTCAGGGCAGATCTATGATCTGTCATTTTTCTCGTAGACCGGTTTGGTCATGTTCTCTTCTTAGCACTTGGAAAAATAAGCCAACACAATAACAAGCCTGTTTCCATTGCTGATTTTAAGCAGCCCATAGGCTACAAACCCTCAATAACCAGCAACTCAATTAATGTTGCGTGTTCTTAAGGTTTTGTTGTTTTTGACACAACTCTAATGACTGCCTAACTATCAGCCAAGCATTGTTTTCGCGTTGATTTATAATAACTTCCGAGTCCTATTTTTTCATAATGTTTCAACAAACTAACAAAAACTATATTTTCAATTCACTCTACCATGATCTTGTATACATCAAGACCTTCTCAAAAATCATTACTATTCATTGCGATTATCATATTTAATTTTATGAGCTTTTGCTCTAATCACATTATACCATTCATAAAGCTTATTTGCAAGCGTTTTTCTCAAATTTTATGTTGATTTCCGAATCTTTATTACATGTGATCAATTGGACAAGCCCGATTTTGAGCAGATTCATAGACCATAGTTACAGGATCGAGAGCCTAATTGAAGTATATTCCACAACAGATCCGGATTGACCCCGATCTGTAACCATTATTCCTTAGTAATGTTGCACAATTCACTTAGGCGTTTTTACCAAACGGGCATTATTATTCTTCGCCTCCTCACTGCCATTGTTACATTTCGCTAATAGCTTTTGTAGTTTCTGTTCCTTTTCCTCTGGCACAGCAAACTCGGGCGGATTGTCAAACTCCGCGTAATCCTCCCAATGTATTTCCTCAAGTATTTTAGCCAAATCATAAACCGGCATAACGATCTCCTTTCTATCAGTCGTGACGAAGTATATACTAATCAACCTCAATAGGTTCGGAAGACGGATCGGAACAGGCAACATTTTTAACGGGCTTCCCCGCATTCTTCGCATACATCATCATCTTGTACGCTCCGCCCTCTCGCCGCTCCACGCAGACTATAACAAGGTCTGAACGGTCAACCATGTCCCGGTTACATACCCCGACAGACAGTCTGTTGCTGTAACGCTCCGCTTCTTCGCACACCTCAATCTCGTCATACATCTTATCAATCATTTCCGAGTTATTCTTATAATCCGGTGTAATATGCGGCAGCACCAACACAAGGGCAGCATTACCGTAGTCATACTCCTTGCATACTTCCCTTATAACCGAAGCGGCAAATAGGTCAAACATTCCGTTTCTTCCGATCAGAAACTCAACATACTCATAGCGGTCTATAAGATCACGGACTTCTTTTTCAAGCTGTTTACCGACTTTTAACGGATTATTAAATTCTTTATGCCCAAACAAACTGACTGTATAAACTTCCATAAATCCTCCTGCAACAATACCTACACACATTATATACCTAAATGTCCGCAATTTCAAGCCCATACGGGCATTATTTTATAGCCCGTTCGGGTATATAATATAGGTACATGAAAGGACGGGTCACTATGGATATTGGGAAACGATTGACTGAACTCCGCTCTGCGAAAGGCATGACGCGATACCGCCTTACTCAGATCACCGGCGTTTCCGGTCATCATATCAAAGGAATAGAGGAAGGAACGCGGCAGCCGACAATCGACACTCTCCAAAGGCTCGTTGAAGCTCTCGGGCTGACGCTTGCCGAATTTTTCAACGAGAGCCAAGATGCTGTCTATCTGTCTGCTGACGAGAGAACTTTGCTTGAAAACTTCCGGACGATCTCCGGTGAAAAGGCACAGGCTTTATTGACTATGTCCGATGTATTAAAAAGGTAACAGCAAACCAAAAGGTCCTTGGCTGCTTTGTGATAGCACCCGAGAGTTTTTTTGTAAAATAAGGATGTAAGTATATGAAAACAAGTTAAAAAGTGGTATCGTGCCTGAACACGATACCACTTTTAATATATCTATATAATTTAGCTGAACATCACGTCTCGTCAAACTCGCTTACCAGCGCGGATACCGTCTGCTTCGCGTCGCCGTAGATCATCACGGTGTTGTCGTTGGTGAACAGTGGGTTCTCAACGCCGGAAAAGCCTGCGCCCTTACCGCGCTTGAGCACGAATACCGTGCGTGCCTCGAAAGCGTTGATTATCGGCATTCCGTACAGCGGCGAGGTCTCGTCAGTGAGCGCTGACGGATTGACAACATCGTTCGCACCGATAACGATAGCAACGTCCGTGTTCGGCATCTGCGGATTCATCTCGTCCGCGGTCTTTAACTGCTCATACGGCACATTCGCCTCAGCAAGCAGCACATTCATGTGACCGGGCATACGTCCCGCTACCGGGTGGATAGCGAAGCTTACCTCCGCTCCGTTTGCTTCGAGCTTGTCGCAGAGCTCCTTGACAGCGTGCTGAGCCTGTGCGACTGCCATACCGTAGCCGGGTATGAATACGACCGAGCTTGCAGCTTCAAGAACGAGGTATGCGTCCTCAACGGACATGGAGCGGGGTTCTTTCTGCTCACCGGCAGCGCCTTTCTTTGCGGCTCCCGCGGTACTGCCGAAGAGGAGACTGTACAGCGTGCGGTTCATAGCCTTGCACATTATCAGTGTCAGGATAAGTCCCGATGTTCCCACCAGACAGCCTGATACAACAAGCACAGAGTTGCTTATAGCAAGACCCGCGAAGGCTGCCGCAAGACCGGAGAATGCGTTCAGCAGTGAGATGATGACCGGCATATCTCCGCCGCCGATAGCGATGACCATTGTAAAGCCGAGGATAAGGAATGCCGCGGTAACGATTATCACACCGATCATTCCCATAGAAGCGTCAAGTATTCCCGCAATGCTGAGGGCGTATATCGCAACTCCCACAAGCCCCGCGAGTGCAAGAAGAGCGTTTATGAAGTTCTTGCCGGGAATGTTCACATTCTTCTTGAACATCTTGCCGGAGAGCTTGCCCCATGCCACGATCGAGCCGGTGAACGCTATAGCGCCTATGGCGATGGTAAGTCCGAGGGCAATGGACGAGAACACGTTTATGGATCCGTCGGTGAGGTACTGCGTGAGTGCCACAAGCAGCGATGACAGACCGCCGAATCCGTTGAACAGCGCTACGAGCTGCGGCATTCCCGTCATTTCGACCTTCTTCGACCATACAGCGCCGATGATGCCGCCGATAACTACAGCCGCAAGCGCCCATAGATAGGCGTTCTTCAAAGGCTCATTGAAGAGTGTGTCCGTGACGTTCTTTTCGAGCAGTACGGTAACGACTGCAATAAGCATACCGACCGCGGACATAAGGTTTCCCTTTCTTGCGGTGTCCGCCTTTCCGAGCAGCTTTATGCCGCGGATAAACAGCACCGAGGAGACCATATAAAGTATCGTGGTCAGTATCACACTGACATTTTCCCAGTTCACTTCTTATCGTCTCCTTTCTTCTTGAACATTTCAAGCATTCTGTCCGTTACCATATAGCCGCCGATAACGTTTATCGTCGCCAGCAGTATTGCAAGAAAACCGAATATCGCGCCCACTATGCCGTCCGTGTGCAGTGCCACTGCGGTAGCCGAGATCGCGCCGACTATAGTTATACCGGAGATAGCGTTCGTTCCCGACATCAGCGGGGTGTGAAGCTGCGACGGGACTTTCGAGATCAGCTCAACGCCGAGAAATCCCGCGATAACGAACACGAAAACCAGCAGTAATATCTCTCCTATCGCCATTTTACTTATCCCCCTTAAATCTGTCATGTATTATTTTGCCGCCCTGTGTCAGCAGGCAGCCTTTCATTATCTCATCTTCGAGCTTCACATCAAGTTCCTTTGTTTCCTTGTTGTAGAAGTGTGTGAGGAACGCGGTGAAGTTTCCGGAGAGCATCTTCGATGCGTCATACGGGACCTGTCTTTCAAGCAGATCGCCGGACATAATGATAACGCCGTTGTCGGTGACTACTTCCTCGAACAGCTTCGAGCCTTCCACATTTCCGCCCGTTGAGACTGCCATATCCACAACCACAGCGCCGGGCTTCATACGGTCAAGCACATCTTTTCCGATAAGTCGCGGAGCCTTGCGTCCGAACACTTTTGCGGTGGTGATGACGATATCGGAGCGCTCACAGACTTTCGCCTGGGCTTCCTGCTGTTTGGCTATCTGTTCGGGAGTAAGCTCCTTGGCATAGCCCTGATCGGTCTGTCCCATTTCGCCGAGGTCGATCTTCACGAAGCTTGCTCCGAGGGACTTTACCTGATCTTCTAC
>CAMOKN010000072.1 GCA_946617595.1 uncultured Clostridia bacterium | reverse complement strand
CCCCAAGCCCCGCTTCTTTTCGAGCGCGAAAAGAAGCAAAAGCGAATAGCTTCGCGATTAAATTATTGAGTTTCTACTTTTTGGCAATCAAAGCAGAGCCCCGGCGTGCTTCTGATCTTAATTTCTGATGATCTCGCGCCAGTCAAGATCTCCGCGTTCAAGCGCGTGAATCAGCGCTTCTCCGGTTGCGATGTTCGTGGCAACGGGTATATTATGAACATCACTGAGGCGGAGAAGAGTCATTTCATTCGGCTCGTGAGCTTTTGCGTTCAGGGGGTCGCGGAAGAAGAACAAAACATCTATCTCGTTGCAGGAGATACGTGCTCCTATCTGCTGATCGCCGCCCTGAGAACCGCTCAGATAACGCTGTATATTAAGCCCTGTCGCTTCTGCGACAAGTTTTCCGGTCGTTCCTGTTGCACATAAATTATGTCTGCTGAGTACACCACAGTAAGCTATACAGAATTGTACCATCAGTTCTTTTTTAGCATCGTGTGCTATAAGTGCTATATTCAATTCAAACACCACCTTTTCTTTATAATTTCCGCTTACATAAGTATATCAGTCGATATTGATAGAAAGCGGAACTCTTTCACCGAGTATTCTTCTTGATATCGAATCATAAGCCTTAAAGCCCGCACTGTTCTTAGGCAGGGGAATTCCTTTTGATCCGCATACTCTGATCTCGCTGTCCTCAGGTACGACACCGATGAGCGGAATGCCGACAGTATCCATTACTTCATCAAGATCATACAGGATCTCTTCGTCCTTGAATCTGACGGGCACCTTATTTATAATAAGTCTCTGATTTACACAGTTCTTTACATAAAGGAAGTCGGACAGCATCTGACCGTCTCTTACGCAGACTGTATCGGGAGTAGTTACCATAAGTATAAGGTCGGCAGCCTTTATAACGCTGAACACCGAGCTTCCGATACCGGCGGTATCCATAATGATGTAATCGAAATGCTCACGCATCTCCTCGCATACTCCGATGACCTTTTCCGGATTTATCTCGATAAACGGATTCTTTGTTGCGCAGACAAGCGAAAGATTAGGGCTTCTTTCTACCTTTGTCGTTGCATTCAGTATATCTATTTTACCTTCAAGATACTCACCCATATCGTGCTTTACGGTACCGTTGATACCGAGGATTATATCCTGACATCTCAGACCGAAGTCAAGTTCAACTATAAGGGTCTTCTTTCCCTGATACGCAAGACATGAAGCTATATTTGCAGAGGTCGTGGATTTTCCGGTACCGCCCTTACCGGCAGTAACGGCAATGATTTGTGACATAGATAGCCCTCCCTTTGGATTTTCAGGATTTGATAAATGTACTGCATACTGATTCATACTAATACAATCCTATTGTATCATATTTTTCCGGATTTTTAAAGACCTTTTTTCAATTTGTATTCATTTTCGTGAATACTGCAATGAAAAAAGGTCTTATTTTTGTGTATTATTAACATATTTCCGGAACTATTTTCGTTTCCACGGGCTCAGAATGATACCATTTTCGTCTATATCCGGCTCATAATTATGATATATGAAGCAGTCTATGATATTTCTGACCATATATCTCGAATATTCGCCGTTTTCAAGCACCACTCCGAATGCGATCTGCGGATCCTCGGCAGGATAATATCCCATGACCGTTGAATTGTATTTTCCGCTCTCCCCTGCTTCCGGAGTACCGGTCTTTATTGCCACGCTGTAAGGCAGTCCTTTGAAATTCCACTGCGCAGAGCTTGTAGGCCAGTTTACGAGCGTTGATACGGCGATCATACCTTCTCTGACGATCGAAAATGCATCATTCTGATCTTCGATCACTTCCACGATCTGCGGCTCTGTCTTGTACAGCATCTCCTTCATATCATAATCCCATACAGAATCAACAATGTACGGCTTATATCTTACGCCGTCATTTGCAAAAGTCATAGCCTGCACAGCAAGATGCAGCGGAGTTACAAGCGTATCGAGCTGACCGATCGCTGCCTGAAGAGTGTTTCCGTTGCTCCACTCCTCGCCGCGCAGCTTCATATAAAGCTCCGGAGTTGACATCTGTCCGGCGCTTCCGCCTATTTCCAGACCGAGGTTTGTACCATAACCGAATCTTTTTGCAAAAGCGCTCAGTTCATCTATCCCAAGACGTCTTCCGAGATCATAGAAAAAGATATTGCATGACCATTTCAGACAGTTCACAACATTATAACCGTAATGATATCCGGTACATTTCGGCTGATAATCAGAATAAAACCTGTATGTTCCGGTGCATATTCCTTGTGTGTTTCTGTCGATC
This sequence comes from uncultured Clostridia bacterium, assembly GCA_946617595.1. Classification (GTDB taxonomy): domain Bacteria; phylum Bacillota; class Clostridia; order Oscillospirales; family Ruminococcaceae; genus Ruminiclostridium_E. The sequence continues at coordinate 10,574 of CAMOKN010000072.1, read as the reverse complement.
AGACCGTTCAGAAGTCCGTTGCAGGCTGTTATCGTCTTGAAGGCTGAACCCGGACGGTACAGTCCGTAAGTGCATCTGTTGAGCATCGGGCTTCCGGGCATCTCCATAACCGAGGCATAATCCTCAACCGACTGTTTAAGATCGTATGAAGGATATGTTGCCATACCGAGAACTGCACCGGTCTTTGCATTCAGCACAACCACTGCTCCGGCATCGCAGTCCTTTCCCCTGTCGGCGGTATTGTTGAGCCAGTTTATCTGATTTGCAAGAATTTCCTGCAATGTGTTCTGATCTTTTATATTGAACGTAAGTCTGACGCTGTTTCCGGCAACCACTTCTTTTGTTACAGAGTCTGATACTGCGATACCCTTTGAGTTGCGGACTATAGTGCGTTCACCGTTCGTTCCTCTCAGCACGCTCTCCATTCCGCTCTCTATGCCGTATTTGCCGATAGTATCATTATAGCTGTAGCCGTCTGTTTTCAGTCCGGCGTATTCCTCAGCCGAGATAGCACCAACAGAACCGAGTACGTGGGGCGCAACAGATGTGACAACATAGTCTCTCGCGCTTTCTTCAACAACATCTATCCCCGAAAGCTTTACGCTCAGCTCTTTGAGTATAACTACGGTAGACAGAGATACATCATTTGCAAGAGTGAAGCGGTTCTCATATGAAAAATCCTTCTTTTCCATTTCATACCGCACTCCGCCGATAATTCTTATTTCATCGGCACTGAATCTCGTTGTATCTATCTTATATTTTTTTGCAAGAGCTGAGATGCAGTTATCAACCGTCGCGTCCGCGTTTACCACTATCCTTGACTTGAACTTCTGCAATTCATCATTATCCGGTATCGTGAACTCAAACGGCTCGGTATATGTTATCGGGACAGAGTCGTTCCACTTTTCGTCATGCTGCTGCAATATCCGCACCGCCTTCAGCAGTATCTCATTCTGTGTCACGGACGGCAGGAAAGCTTTCTGGACTATAACTTTATATACGGCTTTGTTTGAGGTCATTACAGTACCGCTTTTATCGAATATCTGCCCTCTTGTTGCGATCATTTTCTGCACAGCTGTATAGGTATTCTCAGTCTCCGAGAGATACGCGTCCCCGTCAACGACCTGCATACTTATAAGGCGGACAATGCAGAGGAACAGCAGAACAAATATTATAACGATCAGAACTATCCTGCGGATAAGCATAGAGACTCTGCTCACTGTTCGTCCTCCTTTTCTTCGGCATCGGTATTTTCATCATAATATACGATATCCATGTCCTCGCTTCCGAGACGTTTTTCCACAAATCTTACAAGATAATACACCGCCGGAGATACGACCACAGTAGCGACCGATGTGGGAATAATAACAGAAGTAAGAATTACCTCGCCTTTCGGGACATTCCACAGAAATACATTGAACAGATAGTCCATCGAAAATTCGATCAGTACCGCTGTAAGCACCACGATCATGTAGTTTATGGGATTTACGCGTATGAGGTTACGCACAAGCAGTGAAGCCGCAACGCATACCGCCATGAGCCATACCGCACTGAAACCGAAAATATATCCGCACCCTATATCCGTAAGAAATCCGCAGAACAGTGCAAATACACAGGACGGAAGCTCGCTCTCAAAGAACGAGACTGAGATCGCGAGAGGGATAATAAAGACAGGCTGCCATTTTGAGAATATCCCTACACGCATAATCGTATAGAAAAACAGCAGCATAAATGAAAATATGATCCACTTTGCAAGACGGTAATGCTTTTCTGTTCTTGAAAGCTCTTCTTTTACGGGCAATTTAAACTTCATACTATTCTTCCTGACCGTCAAAGCCTGTAATTACAAATACCTGAGTTATTTTTGAAAGATCCTCTGACGGCATGATGACAGCGTGCCGTGTAAGTCCGTTCTTATCTTCATAGACGCTGACTATAGTTCCTACGACAATATTTTCGGGGAACACAGAGCTTCCTGATGTAACAACAACGTCCCCTTCTTTTATCGTGCTGTCCTTTGAAACATAGCTGATAAGGCAGTAGCCTGATGCTGCGTATTCAGCGTCATTTTCTGTCACGCCTATGGATTTGCTGTCAGTGGTCATTACTCCGACATTTACATCGGGAGAAAGGATAGTTTCAACTACCGCGTAGTGATCTGCGAGCTCACCGACTATGCCCACAAGTCCCACAGAAGTGAACACAGGGTCATACAGCGAGATACCGTCCTTGCTGCCGCGGTCGATCGTGAATCCGTTATAAATATCGCTCGAATTTCTTGCGATGACCGAACACGGCGGCGACCATTCATAGTCCTTGTGTTCTTCGGCAATACCGAGTATAGTGCGGTACTGTTCATTCTCGGCATCGGTTTTCTCTTTCTCGATTATCTGTCCGTAAACATCTGCGAGCATCTCTTTCAGATGTTCATTTTCTTCACGGTATTTACGGGCATTCACAAGTGTGTCTATGGTATCGGAAGTCCAGTCGCTGATCGTTTTTCCCAATGTTACAAAAGGCTGTGTTATCGTTTCAAGCACACTTCTCGGAAATATAATATTGTCACCCGCAATTGCGGCATAGATCATTATGCCGAATACGAGGGCAAAGATACAGATTATGATCTTGAATTTTACACTCCGAAATAATTCCTTCATATCTAACCTCCTGAGCGGTATTGCTCAGAATTACACAAAAAGTGCTTCAAGGAACAATGCCTCAAAGCACTTCGGTTCTCCGTCAATATTTTGAGTCGTCATCGCTCAGAACATCTATCAGCTTGTCGATATTTTCAAGCACCTTTCCCGTACCGTCGGCAACGCAGTCCAGCGGTCTTTCCGCGACCTTTACCGGCATTCCGGTCTCTTTGTTTATCAGCTTGTCGAGTCCTTTCAGCAGCGCTCCGCCGCCTGCAAGCATTATTCCCTGATCTATTATATCCGCCGAAAGCTCAGGAGGAGTCTTTTCGAGCGTGACTTTTATTGCTTCAACTACATGGCTGAGCGGTTCGGAGAGCGCTTCTCTTATTTCTTCACTCGATATTGTGATATTTTCGGGAAGACCGTTGAGAAGATTACGTCCCTTAATATCCATTACCGGCTCATTATCCGCATACGGGAAAGCCGAACCTATGCCTATCTTGATATTCTCGGCGGTACGTTCGCCGATAAGAAGATTATATCGTTTCTTTATATAATTTATTATTGCGTTGTCAAACTCGTCTCCCGCAACTCTTACCGAGCGCGATGTGACGATACCGCCCAGCGAGATCACAGCTACCTCGCTCGTTCCGCCGCCTATATCGACGATCATGCTTCCTGTGGGATCTGCGACCGGAAGTCCTGCTCCTATAGCGGCAGCCATAGGTTCTTCGATTATTGAAACGCGCTTTGCACCGGCACTCTGTGTTGCTTCTTTAACCGCACGGCGCTCTACTGCCGTAACTCCGGAAGGGATACAGATGATAACTCTTGTCTTTACGAATTTTCTGCCTTTTACAGCCTTTGATATGAATTCCTGAAGCATACTTGTCGTCATATCAAAATCTGCGATCACACCGTCCTTCAACGGACGCACCGCAACGATAGAACCCGGAGTTCTTCCTATAACATCCTTTGCTTCCTGACCGACATATCTTACACGCTCATATTTCACATCGACTGCAACTACGCTTGGCTCACGTATTATTATGCCTTTTCCTCTCATATATACGAGGGTATTTGCCGTACCGAGGTCAATTCCTATATCTTTGGTAAACATATCTCCTGCAGATGCTCCTTAACTATCTTTATCAGTATATATTATAGCACGTTCAAGCCCTTGTTACAACTTGCAAAAGCTTAAAATTTTACGGAATATTCTGACATTTTTTAGTTAAATTACCCACACAGCCAAAATTAACGGAAACTGACCCTGTCCCGCGGCGAAGCAGCGTTCATCTGCCGGTCGAACCGAATCCTCCCACACCTCTTGCAGTTCTGCTGAGTTCTTCTGTTTCAACGAAATCAGCCGGAATGACAGGCATGATAACGATCTGAGCGATACGATCACCGTTATGTACGGTAAAAGGCTCGTCTGAGTGGTTTATCAGCGGTACAAGTATCTCGCCCCTGTAATCGCTGTCTATCACGCCGACGCAGTTTGCGAGCGAAACACCGTATCTGCTCGATACAGAGCTCCGTGGGAATATGAACGCTCCCGCACCGCTGTAAAGAAGCTCGATAGCGATACCTGTCGGTATCATTATGCGCTCATTCGGATTAATTACGATGTCGTTGTCAAGACAAGCAAAAAGATCCGCACCTGCACTGCCCTCGGTCGCTCTGAAAGGAAGCTTCGCGTTTTCGTTTACTTTTTTCACATTGATATTCATACTATTCAACCCCTCTGAAATAAAGTCCTCTCGTTATATGGTCCAGACCGGTTTCCGAGCCGTTTTCAAACATATCTATGATATTCTTCACGTCCTGCTCGACGGTAAATCTGAGAACAGCGAAATCCGCATCAAATTCCCCAAGCCTGTCACTGAGCATCAGCACATCACTGTTGAGCAGTTCTACGGTATTTTCCGAACAGATAACATCTACCCTGTTTCCTTTTCTGTCTGTGAGATATCTGCCGCAGTTCGGCTTTCCGCACGGTCTGCCGTCATTTATCGGGCATCTCCTGTTCAGCATAAGCGGAAGCTTTCCGTAAGCGATGATACCTGTCGGGATCGGTCGTTCGAGCGCGTTTATCTGCTTTACCGTAAGTTCCGGCGATACGATGATGCTTTCAAGGCCCTTCTCAGCAAAAAATGCGGCAGACTCACTGTTCGTGCAGTTCAAACGGTTTCCGCCGTGTATAATGAAGCCGTTTCTCTGCAACAGTTCAATATGCCCGACAGTATGTGCAAGCGCCTGTCCGAATCCCAGCTCACGGAGCCTGACAAGTGCGCTCTCCGTCTTTTTCTCACAGTCCGCAAGAAATTCGGGCGGAAGCAGTATTATCCGGTCTGAATACTCACTGTACTTTTCGCTGATAAGAGTCATCGGCGCATAAACCGCCGAGATCCTGCTGTCCGAAAGCGATCCGTCAAGCTGCTTTGAGTTATATACCCATGTGCGCAGTCCGGTCATATTTTTCTTCATATATCATCGCCGTCCCGCCTTGCTATAAGTTCCTCCGCGTTCTGCATGGATATCTCGCTGCTGTCGCCGGAGATAAGTCTTGCGACTTCACGGACTTTCTCTTCGTGTTCAAGAGAATGTACTGTGGTGTATGTACGGCTTTCGTCGGTATTTTTCTGTATCAGCAGATGATTGTCCGAGAGTGCCGCTATCTGCGCAAGATGAGTAACACACAGCACCTGTCTCTTTGCGGAAATTTCGGAGAGCTTCTTCCCTACCTTGCGTGCGGCTCTTCCGCTTATTCCGGTATCTATCTCATCGAATATCATCGTCGGAGTATCATCGTTCTCAGCGCATACGCTCTTGATCGCAAGCATGATACGTGAAAGCTCACCGCCCGAAGCCGATTTTGCGATCGGCTTGAGATCCTCGCCCTTGTTGACCGAGATCATCAGCTCAACATTATCCATTCCGTTCACTGTGATCTTTCCCTGAGTTATATCGAAATGAAGTCTCACGTCCGGCATATCGAGAAATCTGAGCTGTTCGGTTATCTCTTCCGTAAGCTTCCCGGCTGTGTTTTTTCTTATTTCCGAGATCTCTCCGGCACGCTCTTTCAGTTCTTCCGCAAGCTTATGACGCTGCTCATTAAGAGAAGCTATGGTATTGTCACATTCTGAGAGTTCGGAAAGCTCTTGCTTCCATTCCTCACAAAGATCGAGTATCTCGTCCGTTTCAAGCGAATACTTCCGTTTCAGCCACAAGATACCGCTCATTTTCTCTTCAAGCAGCTGCAGATCGTTCTCCTCGTCCGCATCGGGCAGCAGCCGGCTGATATCCTCGCTTATATCACGCAGTTCGACGTTCAGTTCTCTGAGCCTTGACGACAGCTCCTCACATTCCGGAACATAATTCTTTATGCTGTCAATGAGCTTTGCGGCAGTATCTATGATATCCGAAGCACCCTGTTCTCCGTCATCGCCGCTCAGTCCCACCGATGCGCCGGAGAGCGCATTTGTTATCTCTTCAAGATTTCTCGCACGGTCGAGCTTTTCGGAGATGACCGCTTCATCGCCCTTTTTCAGCCTTAGCTTTTCTACCGAATCTATCTCTGCTTTAAGCTTTTCTATGCGTTCGTCCTTTTCGCTGTTCTCAGCTTCAAGCTGTTTTATCCTCTTGCTGAGTGATGAGAACTCCCTGAACACCGATGCATATTCAGAGAGCTTGTCCCTTATTCCCGCACGGCTGTCTATAAGTTCGCGCTGGTTAGTGTTATCGGTAAGTATTCTCGTATCATTCTGTCCGTGTATATCAATCAGCCCTGCCGCGATATCTTTAAGCACGGCGGCAGTTGAGGGCATTCCGTTTATACGCACCTGACCCTTTCCGTCAGCGGAGATATCTCTTTTTATAAGAAGCTCTCCTTCCGCCGGATAACCGTTTTCTTCAAGTCTCTCAGCCACAGACCTGGGTATCGTATCAAACACAGCCGAGACTACCGCGTGTGAAGTACCCGTGCGTATCAGGTCTTTATGTGTCCTGCCTCCGAGCACCGCGTTTATTGCACCTATAAGGATACTTTTACCGGCTCCTGTCTCGCCGGAGAATACATTGAAGCCTTCGGTAAACCCGATGTCAGCTTTTTCAATTACCGCAAGATTTTCTATATACAGTTCCTTTAACATTTGTTCTCCGTCAGATCATATTTTTAAGGAGCGATGCAAGCTTTTTTGCATCTGCTTCCGTTTTTGCAAGAATGAAAATAGTATCGTCACCCGAAATGGTCCCGACAACGCTCTCTATATTCATGGAATCAAAGGTCGCGCAGACAGCGTTTGCAAGTCCCGAATGACATTTTACGCACACTATATTGCCGGCAGCCTCTATGTGCGTCACCGCCTGAGTGAAAATATTCTCAAAATTGCGCTTATTAACTTTTTTTGCACGCATATAACAGCTCACGCCGGTCTCGGAAACAGCCTTTTCAAGCGCAAGATCATTTATATCTCTCGAAAGAGTTGCCTGCGTGACATTATATCCTCTCTCCGCAAGTATCTTACGCAGCATTTCCTGATTTTCTATCTCATATTCGGATATAATGGCAATTATCTCAGATTGTCTTTGTCTTTTCATATCATTTATTTCAACGGCATCATAAGCTTCTCGTTCACGGTATTGTAAAAGCTTTTTTCTCCGATCTCGACCAGTTCAAAATACATATCAGAGCGCTTTATGACAAGCTCTGTGTCCGGTTCAAGATCTATCCCGTAGCAGCCGTCGGCGCTTATTATAGCCCTGCTTCCCTCATATTTTGAATAACTCAGGGTCACAGTATCATTGCCGCTGAATATCATCGGTCTGTTGAGCATCGAGTGTGCGCACAGCGGCGTCATCTGTATGCACTCCAACGTAGGTTCGATGATAGGTCCGCCGGCTGAAAGCGCATAGGCAGTAGAACCTGTGGGCGTGCTGAAGATCATGCCGTCAGCACGGGCTCTGGTAATGGTGATACCGTTTATCTTAACGGTAAATTCGGGGAGCTTCACGTTTCTGTCCTTGTATATCACCACATCGTTCAGCGCGGTATTGTACGCAGGCTCTCCGTCTATCCACGCCTGTACCGAAAGCATCATTCTCTTGCTCAGTGTATATTTTCCTTCCGCAAGAACGGATAATCTGTCCAGCTCGTCCACATCAACAGCTGTCATGAATCCGAGCCGTCCGGTATTAATGCCGATAAGCGGTATTCCGGCAGCCGCGGCTTTCTTGCTCCATTTGAGTATCATTCCGTCACCGCCGACGGTCATTATCATATCACATTCAGCCGGAATATCCTCTCCGGGGATATATTCCGCTCTCTCATCACGGTAATGCGGAAGGTCGCTCCCGAACATAAGAGGCGTTATGCCGCCTGAACACAGTACACTCATTACTTCCGGCATTGCGCCAAGACTTTTTTCCTTGTCAGTACACGGACAGATAAGAATTTTCAATTTTCTGCATTCTCCTTTAAGGGATCATAAAATACATCAGAAACTCGCGGTTTCCGTCCCCGCCGGTTATCTTTGACGGGATCGTGCGTATGCCTGTAAAACCGAGCGCTCCGGCAAATGCGGTCATGTCGGTCACGACCTTCTCATGAAGCTTCGGATCCTTCACCACTCCGCTTTTACCGATATGTGTTTTTCCAAGCTCAAACTGAGGTTTTATCAGAGCGCAGCAGCCTGCTCCGCTCACCGCGAACCTCTTTATCTCCGGAAGTATCAGTTTCAGCGAGATAAATGATACATCTATTGAAATGAATCCGACTTTTTCGGGTATTTCAGACTCTCCGGCTTTTCGTATATCAAGCTGTTCAAGAGAGACGACACGGCTGTCGGCGCGAAGCTTTTCCGCAAGCTGTGATGTTCCGACATCGACGGCATATACTCTTGCCGCACCGTTTTGCAGCATACAGTCGGTAAATCCGCCGGTAGATGCTCCGATATCGAGACATATCTTATCATTAAGATCTATCCCGAATCCCTCTATCGCAGTCTCCAGCTTCAGTCCGCCCCTGCCCGCATATTTTGCGGCCGGGGAATCCGCCGTGACTTCTATCCCGTCGATCTCGTCATCATATATCTCCGACGGCTTCATTACTGTTTTTCCGTTTACAGTTACACTTCCCTCAAGTATGAGCTGACGAGCGGCAGAACGGCTTTTTGCCCTTCCCGAAGCCGCGAGCAATACATCAATCCTGTTCTTCATTGTCTTTTTTTATCTTCTCCGCTATCTTAGCGGCGCTGAGTCCGAGAAGTGAGAGCTGTGTTTCTGTATCGGCAGCGCCTACAGCGCCTTCTATTGCGGTAAGAGAATAGCTGCCGCGGAATCCGCTGTCAAACAAAGAAAGCAAAAACTTCTCACCGAGCCCGCCGTTCTTTATTCCCTCTTCAAAGAAATATACCTTTCTGTACTGACCGGCAATACGCACGGCTTCTTCCGGTATCGGAAAGATCTTCAGAAGCACAAGACTGTCTGTTCCGGGGATATCTGTTATATTGTTGGCAAGCCTGCCGTAAGTTATTACGAGAGTATCATTGTTTTTTCCGGAATAATACTGGTCGCTGTAATCATATCTGTTTCCGCAGACGCACAATCCTCTCGGATAGCGCACCGCTGCTATACCGTCATGCTCATAAACGGCACGTCTCATGCAGATCCTGAGCGAACAATCATCAAACGGCGAATATATCACGGTATTCGGCACAGTGCTGAGCATTGACACATCGTATATCCCCTGATGTGTCTCACCGTCCTCGCCTACCACTCCTGCACGGTCTATAAGCAATACTATGTGCTTCTTTTCTATCGAAGCGTCGTGTATCAGCTGATCGAAGCATCGCTGGAGAAATGTTGAATAGACCGCAAAAACAGGGACCATACCCTGACTTGAAAGTCCGCAGGAGAATGTGAGCGCGTGCTGCTCGGCAATGCCGACATCAAAGAATCTCTCGGGATATTTTTTCGCAATGTGTTCAAGTCCGGTGGCATATTTCATAGCCGCAGTCACCGCGCAGATACGGTCATCACCGTCTGCGATGCGCAGAAGCTCGTTTCCGGCAGTCTCGGAGAATGTCAGATCCGCAGGAACGCTCCTGTCTCTTCTTGCAACGCCGTGATATTCTCCCGAATTGGCCTCCGCCGGCTTGTACCCCTTGCCTTTTCGTGTTTTTACATGAACGATGCACGGAACATTCGTGAGCTTTGCGACTTCAAGTATCTCGATGAGTTTTCCGAGATCGTGACCGTTCACGGGTCCGTAGTATTTCAGTCCGAGACTCTCAAAAATATTGCTCTGATATATCGCAAATTTTATAAGATCCTTAGTACCGCTGAGCGAACGGGATATTTCCTTTCCTATCTCCGAGTGGGAAAGAAAATCCTTCACCGCTTCTTTTTTGTTGTAATAAGAACGAGTCGATCTCATTCTCGTCAGGTATTCGGCGACCGAGCCCTTGCTCTTTGAGATCGACATTTCATTGTCGTTAAGAACGATTATAAGATTTCCTGCCAGCTTGCTGACATTATTAAGTCCCTCATAAGCCTCACCGCCGGTAAGTGCGCCGTCACCTATTACGGCAATGACATTTCCGTCCTGACCGTTCAGTTCCATAGCTTTTGCTATCCCCAGAGCCGCAGATACCGAAATGCTGCTGTGACCGCCTATGAATGCATCATGCTCGCTTTCTTCATTTCTCGGAAAACCCGAAATGCCGCCTTCGGAGCGGAGGGTGCCGAAACGCCCCATTCTTCCCGTCAGCAGCTTATGTGTATATGACTGATGTCCGACATCAAATACTATCTTGTCCTTCGGAGTTGAAAAAACGCTGTGCAAAGCGACTGTCAGCTCGACAGTACCGAGATTTGATGCAAGATGTCCGCCCGTCTTTGAAACGCTTTCTATCAGGAATGTTCTGATCTCAT
>CAMOKN010000071.1 GCA_946617595.1 uncultured Clostridia bacterium | reverse complement strand
TGCACGCATATAAGCGGTAACGAAGATGCAGCGCAAAAGAGAAACCTTCAAAAGCCATGCGTCATTTCTGTACAATCTGACGAAAAGTCTGACGGCGCAATTCACGTACAATCTTTGTGTGGTATAGCCTATATGATAATATATTCGGAGGATCAGGAAATTATGACTCGGAAATACTATTATAATATAAGAAATGAACGTATCTCCTGTTCAGAAAGCTCAGGATTCATTGCAAGGCTCAGTGCAGTCCCGACAGTTTCTGCCATTCTGTCGGTAAGAAGATCTATATTACGCGGCGTTACCATAAATCCGTTTCCGACAGGATCATCGGTTATGCAGTCAAGATCTATGACTGTGGGAACTCCCACAGCAATTACGGGAACTCCGACTGTCTCTATGTTCAGAGCTTTTCGGTCATTTCCGACACCGCTTCCCGGAGAGATGCCCGTATCGGTTATCTGGATCGTTGTACACAGCCTTTCGATATCGGAACACGCAAGACTGTCTATCACAACGACACAGCCGGCATCTACGGTCCGGGCTATACTTCTTATATGTTCGCTGCTTTCGATACCGGTTTTTCCTGTGACTCCGGTTTCAAGAACATAAACTTTTCTTATACCGAGAGTATTGAAGTCTTCGTGTGCCGAAAGATGTGCTGTTGCAGGAATATGCCGCAAAGACTTTATTCCTACGCTGTCCGAACAGATATTTATATTTCCGAGACCGGCGACAAGAGTGTCTGCGCCGGTCAGATATACCGAAAGTATATACGCGAGACAATGCTTTACATCACCTTCTCCGGTAAATACTGTCGTGTATCTTCCCTGACTTACGCCCGATCTTTCCGCATCGGTCCTGTCAAGTATAATATCTGTATATCTTGTTCCGTATTTTTCCTTGTCGTGAACGCTGCTGCTGTATATTTCATTTTTAATTACCGAATTTTCGCAGATAAGATCGCTTCTTTTCATTTTATCACCTTTTTTAAAAATTTTTTCAAAAAAACTATTGCATTTTCCGGAAAGCTGTGCTATAATATGATGTATTGTAAATACCGATCATTAGTTAAGGAGGTGCAAACAGAGTGCCTAACATCAAATCAGCTAAGAAAAGAGTTCTTGTTACTAAGGTAAAAAATGAGCGCAATAAGGCTGCAAAAACCGAGTTAAAGACAATACTCAAGAAGGCAAGAGCCGAAGGTGCAGCTCCCGAAGCTAAGAAGAGCGCAGCTATTGCTCTTGATAAGGCTGCCGGCAAGGGATTTATCCATAAGAACAAGGCAGCAAGGATCAAGTCAAGACTTGCCAAGAACGCTAATGCGTAAGTTTTTCTTTGAGAGATATACAGACATTCAGGTTTCTGAGTGTCTGTTTTTCTTTTTCCGGATTATTATGTGCTTTTAATCGTCATGTATGAACAGAAAAAATTTTACTGTTCATATTGACAAATGACTGATATAGCAATATAATATATATTGTTCTTTTATTATTTTTTATCTACTATATCTTGTGGTATCAATTTAAAAAGGAGATGCTTATCAAATGATAACCAAGATCCGTAAAAGAGACGGACGCACTACCCCATTCAATGTTCAGAAGATCGCGGACGCTATCTACAAGGCTGCCCTCGCTGTAGGCGGCAAGGATTACAATTCTGCACTTGCACTTGCGGAAGAGGTATGCCGTGAGCTCGAAAAGTCAGGTGAGGACGTTATCCCTACTGTCGAAGAGGTTCAGGACACTGTAGAAAAAGTCCTTGTTGAAAACGGTCACGCAAAGACCGCAAAAGCATACATTCTGTACCGCTCAGACAGAACACGTATCCGTGAAATGAACACATCTCTTATGAAAATATATGAGGATCTTACGTTCAAATCCGCCCAGGACTGCGATATCAAGCGTGAAAACGCAAATATCGACGGCGATACCGCAATGGGAACCATGCTCAAGTACGGTTCTGAGGGTGCAAAACAGTTCAACGAGATGTATGTTCTTGATCCCGCTCATTCAAAAGCACACATCGAAGGAGATATACATATCCACGACCTTGACTTCTTCACACTTACAACTACCTGCTGTCAGATCGACCTGAAAAAGCTTTTCAAGGGCGGATTCTCAACAGGACACGGATTTCTGCGTGAGCCGAACAGTATAGGAAGCTACTCGGCACTTGCCTGTATCGCGATACAGTCTAACCAGAACGATCAGCACGGCGGTCAGTCCATACCGAATTTCGACTATGCAATGTCTGACGGTGTAAGGAAAACTTATATACAGATGTACAGAAACAATATCAGCCGCGGTCTGTATATGGAGACAGATATTTCTGATACAGACGCTGATGAGAAAGTACGCGCATATTTTGACAAGCTGAAGGAAGAGAATGAACTTGTACCTGTCCTTGCAGGCAACAACGGCTTTTCTGAAGCTGAACTCCCATATCTCACCGAGATCTGCGGAAGCGAAGATACCGCAAAGAAAATACAGAGTTTTGCGCTGAAGCTCTCCAAAAAGGAAACAAATCGCGCAACTTATCAGGCTATGGAAGCTCTTGTCCACAACCTCAACACGATGAACAGCCGCGCCGGTGCTCAGATACCCTTCTCGTCCATTAACTACGGTACCGATACTTCTCCCGAAGGTCAGATGGTCATAGAGAATGTTCTGCTCGCTACCGAAAAGGGACTCGGAAACGGAGAAACAGCAATATTCCCTATCCATATCTTCAAGATAAAGGAAGGCATAAACTACAATCCCGAAGACCCGAACTACTATCTTTTCAAGCTGGCCTGCAGAGTTTCGGCAAAGAGACTGTTCCCGAACTTCTCGTTTATTGATGCACCTTATAATCTGCAATACTACAAGCCCGGCAATTATAATACCGAGATCGCGTATATGGGCTGCCGTACCCGTGTTATCGGAAACGCTTATGATCCTTCAAGAGAGATAGTTACCGGAAGAGGAAATCTCAGCTTTACTTCCGTAAATCTCCCCCGACTCGGCATCAAGGCACAGAAGGATATCGTGAAATTCTTTGAGCTGCTCGAAGATGAGATGAATCTTGTCATTGACCAGCTGATGTACAGATATAAGATACAGGCCCAGAAGAAAGTCAAGAATTATCCTTTCCTCATGGGTCAGGGCATCTGGATAGACTCAGACAAGCTCGGTCCCAACGACTGCGTCGGAGAGATATTAAAGCATGGCACACTTTCTATGGGATTCATCGGTCTTGCCGAGTGCCTCAAAGCACTTATCGGTGAGCATCACGGCGAAAGCGCAAGAGCGCAGGAACTCGGACTGCGCATCATCGGCCGTATGCGTCAGAGAATGGACGAGGAAACAAAGAAGACCGGCTTCAACTTCTCGCTTCTCGCAACGCCCGCTGAGGGACTTTCCGGAAGATTCGTTAAAATGGACAGAGAAAGATACGGAAAGATCGAAGGCATCACAGACAGGGATTATTACACAAACTCATTCCATATACCGGTATATTACCATATTTCCGCATTCAGCAAGATAAAGCTCGAAGCTCCGTATCACGCACTTACAAATGCCGGTCATATAAGCTATGTCGAGCTGGACGGAGATCCGTTACAGAATCTTGATGCATTCGAGCAGGTTATCCGCTGTATGAAAGAATCCGGAATAGGCTACGGTTCAGTGAACCACCCCGTTGACCGCGACTCTGTATGCGGATATACCGGTATCATCGGTGACCGCTGTCCGAGATGCGGAAGGACCGAAGAACAGCATACCATTATGAAAGAACGTATAAAGAGGATCCGTCCTTCGTGCTGTGGCTAAGCATTCAATTTATAAAAAATGCAGGAAAATAATTTCATTCTTGCAGAAATTTTAATGAATATTACAAAAATATATAATATCTATTGACATATAGTGTAAATTCTACTATAATAATAAAGTATTATTAAATTCACCTTACAGGAGGAACAATATGAGAGTTTATAACTTTAGTGCAGGTCCTGCAGTACTTCCGGAGGAAGTTCTCAAAGAAGCAGCAGACGAAATGCTCGATTACAGAGGAACAGGTATGTCCGTAATGGAAATGTCCCACCGTTCAAAGGCTTTTGATGATATCATCAAGGAAGCCGAAAAGGACATCAGAGATCTTATGAACATTCCTGACAACTACAAGGTGCTTTTCCTTCAGGGCGGCGCATCACAGTTCTTTGCGGAAGTTCCGATGAACCTTATGAAGAACAAGAAGGCTGCTTATATCCTCACCGGTCAGTGGGCTAAGAAAGCTTGGCAGGAAGCTCAGATCTATGCTGGTGACT
>CAMOKN010000070.1 GCA_946617595.1 uncultured Clostridia bacterium | reverse complement strand
TCTGCCGCCGAAGATCATAGCGGAGATCGGCACACCGTTCGGGTTGTTGAATTCGGGAGAGAGGCACGGGCAGTTCTCTGCGGGAGCTGTGAAACGGCTGTTCGGGTGAGCAAGCTTCTTGCCTTCTGCTACCCACTCCTTGCCGTTGCAGTCGATACCTGTCCACTCCTGTGCATTCTCCGGCGGGTTCTTGTCAAGACCTTCCCACCATACCGTCATATCGTCCTTGTTTATAGCAACGTTTGTGAATATAGCGTTCTTCTTTGTAGATGCAAGAGCGTTGAAGTTTGACTTTGCATTTGTTCCGGGAGCAACTCCGAAGAAGCCGTTCTCGGGGTTGATAGCATAAAGTCTGCCGTCGGGACCGGGCTTCATCCATGCGATATCATCGCCGACTGTGAATACCTCGTATCCCTTTTTCTTGTATCCCTCAGGCGGAATAAGCATTGCGAGGTTTGTCTTTCCGCACGCAGACGGGAAAGCGGCTGTGATATAGATGATCTCTCCGCTGGGTTTCTTGACACCGAGAATGAGCATATGCTCAGCCATCCAGCCCTCGTTCTTGCCCTGATATGAAGCGATACGCAGAGCGAAACACTTCTTTCCGAGAAGAACGTTTCCGCCGTATGCGGAGTTTATCGACCAGATAGTATTGTCCTCCGGGAACTGTACTATGTATCTCTTTTCGGGATCAACGTCAGCCTTTGAATGAAGACCTCTTACGAAGTCGTTGCTGTCGTCCGGGAAGCTTTCGATTACCTTGTCGCCCATTCTTGTCATTATTGCCATGTTAAGAACAACATAGATAGAATCCGTGAGCTCGAATCCGACTTTGGAGATAGGCGAGCCTATAGGACCCATGGAGTAAGGGATAACATACATGGTTCTTCCCTTCATTACGCCGTCATACATAGGTGTGAGCATTGCGTACATTTCTTTGGGATCCATCCAGTTATTTGTCGGACCTGCATCTTCTTTTCTGCGGCTGCAGATGAATGTTCTGTCTTCAACACGTGCAACGTCGTTCGGCTTTGTTCTGTGATAGATACAGCCGGGGAGCTTCTCTTGGTTGAGCTTTATCATCTCACCTGTCCTGAAAGCTTCCTGACGGAGTGCATCAAGCTGTGCCTCGCTTCCGTCGATCCATACAACGTTATCGGGCTTGCAGAGAGCCTTCATCTCTTCAAACCATTTGAGGACATTCGGATTCTTAGTGATCATAGTGTTATTCTCCTTACTTTATTATTTATACTGCAAGAGTATCCTTAACCTGAAGTGTGTGCGTCTTTACTGCACAAAACACTTCTATTATTATATTACATTTTTCGCTTTTGGTCAAGTGTTTTTTCATAAGTTGTTATTTTTTTTACAATAATCTCACAGGTGCTTTTCCGCGCACCTGCCGGGGCACCTCCCCAAACCCTTCTACTTTTCAATGTGAAAAGTATCAAAAGCAGATCACGTTAAAACAGAACTTGAAAAGTCACTTCACAATTCTTGCAAATGCTTTTCAGGCAAAATAAAACGGACAGCAAAAGCTGCCCGTCAGAGACTGTCAAAGAAGTCGCTTACGCTCGAGAACTATGAGATCAGTCAGAAGGGGCTCCGCCCCTCAACACCCCGCAAGCCCTTTAAAAAGGGCTTGATCCTAAATTAACTCCCGTTAAAACGGAACTTGAAAAGTCTCTTCACAGTTCAATCATATACTTTTTTGACATACTGAAACGGACAGCAAAAGCTGCCCGTCAGTATTTATTTGGTAGTTGTAATGCTCACGACATCCTTTGAAGATACCGAAGTCCACTTGCCGTTCACATAGGCGCGGACAAGGAACTTATAATTTGTTCCAGCCTTCAGCCCCTTTATTGTAACATAGGTCTTGGTGAGCTTCTTTGAAAGCGCTTTATACACGCCGTCCTTATACTGGTAGATCGCATAATTTGTTGCACCTTCAACAGCTCCCCACGAAAGCTTTACCTTATCGGAATATATCTTCGCGGTAACTTTTATCCTGCCGGTACTTGTTGTCTTTGTAGAAGACGAGGTGGTTTTTATCGCAGGAGCCCCTGCCTTTACCACAGCCTCGACAATTTCGGGAGTTATGACCTTTGCGGTTGCTCTGTCGATGAATTTATGGCTTGTGGAAATACCCTTTCCGCCATAGTTGTTATCCCACAGAACAACGGAGATACCCCTGTCTCTTGCGTATGAGACAAATTCGCTCATACGTTTCACAGCGATATCGGTGTTATCACTGTACTTATATCCGTTATGATTAAGACCGTACTCGGTAATGACTATCGGAATACCGTTTGCGGTGTATTTCTTGTAGATGTCTTCAAGTGCGCTCAGAGAAGACTTTGCGCCTATGCCATAATAATGAACATCAGCGATGATCCTGTTTTTCACGGTATCTGTCGGCATCTTGAAATAAGGCGAGAGTATGCCGAGATCCGAATGTCCGGTAGCATATCCTCCAACAAGAACATAACGTTCTTTATTTTTTCCGCCGGAAGCGCGAATGGTATCAAGTGCAGCCTGATTGAGCTGATTGATGCAATCGAGTGCGTCCTTTATCTCTGACGGGATCCCGTTTATATTATACCACCAGATCCAGTCGCTGTTATCGGAGTTTCTGATACGCGGCTCGTTGATTATCTCAAAAACGAGCTTATCGCTGTAATTCTTGAATGTATCGGATATCTGCTGCCAGATCTTTGTGAGATACTTCTTTGAATTGCTCAGCTCGCTCTTTACCGGGTAATAGTAGCCCGTCCATACATCGTGGTGTGCGTCGAGAATAACATACAGATCTTCTTCAATGCACCAATCGATGACTTCCTTCACTCTGTTCATCCATTTGGAACTGATATTGAAGTTTGAGTCAACGTGTTCAAGCCATGTCACGGGAATACGGATTGTTCTGAAACCGGCGTTCTTTACGGTCCTGATAAGTTCCTTGGTTGTCTTTGCTCCGCACCACGCAGTCTCCCAGTCAAGCTCGTTGGATTTCTTGGTTTTTCTCGACCAGTCCCACGCATCGAATGCATTACCGAGGTTCCAGCCGGCACCCATTGAATCAACAAATGTCATTGCGTCATTTTCGGGGAGCTTCTGTCTTGAACTTTCGGCAGATGCAGAAAAAGCAAGTGAGGCAACACACATAACACCGGCTGTAAGAAGTGCAGCCGCTTTCCTGAAAATATTTTTCATATTACCTCCGCGGGTCGGGGATCAAAGGCTCTCTCTTGTTTCTCCGTTATCGGAAGCAAAAGGCATAGAGTTGTCACTGCCGATAGTATATTCGGAATAACCGTCATCTTCGCCGAAGAACTCGTCCTCATCAAAGAACTCATCATCGCCGATCATATCAAAATCCTCAAACTCATCAAAATCGTCTCTGTCGGCAAATTTCTTTCTTATTATGAGGAATGCCGCGAGTGCGCCGCCGAGAACAGCGATAACACCGATGAGTATTGCAATAAGTTTCTTGTTCATGATAATTGTACCTTCCTTTTCAAGAAAATATTTATAAGATTATTATATATCATTTCTCTTCTTTTTTCAAGCATATTTGCAAATTTGTCATTTTGCACAACCAAAATTACATATTATTGGTAATATTCATCAACACAGCGATAGCTGCGACAGGTGCAGTCTCACATCTGAGAATACGCTTTCCGAGGGTCGCCGGGATAAGTCCGGCTTCTTTTGCAAGTTCAGCCTCACTGACTTCAAATCCGCCCTCAGAGCCGATAAACACATCTATCCTGCTGCATTCTCTTAACTCCGGGATATCATTAAGCCTTGCACCGCCGCACTCATAGAAAAAGATACCTGCCGTATCGGATCCGCCATATTTTCCTAAAGCGCTTTTGTATGAACAAAAATCTCCGATTATCGGGATCCTGCCCCTGCCGCATTGCTTTGAAGCTTCTTCGGCAATACGCTGCCAGCGCTCGCATTTCTTTGCCGCACTTTTATCGTCAGGTCTTGATACACAGCGCTTTGAGATCACCGGAATGATCTCCGATGCGCCTAGTTCGACTGCTTTCTGCACTATGAAATCCATTTTATCGGATTTCGGCATACACTGAAACAGCCGCAGATATACGTCAGGTTCCCCTTCCGACGGCTTTTTTTCAAGTATCTCAAGCTCTGCCGCAGATTCAGAGGCTGTGATTATACGGCATAGCAGATCTGTTCCGCAGCCGTCGCATATTATTGCAATATCGCCTTTTTTCATACGCAGGACACGGGAAATATGAACAGCGTCGCTTCCGGTAACCAACACGGTATCTGCGATATTACCGCAGAAAAAACGCGGATAGCGCCACCCTTCCACGGTATCTGATGTTATAGTTTTTTCAAACTCTTCGTTAAGCTTCATATCGTCCTCTTTTCGTAAAGGGTACCTCTAAAAACCGCTTTGAAAAGAGAAAATGTGACAGCCGTGTCGAAGACGAGGAAAGGCTCCGAAGG
>CAMOKN010000069.1 GCA_946617595.1 uncultured Clostridia bacterium | reverse complement strand
CGCATTTCGCAAGTATCGCCGTAAGTCCGGCAAAGAGCGCGGACAAAGCCGCCATGATCAGCCACATATCTTCCCCTTATTCATTGTCATATATTCTGGTAATTCTCGTCCATCAATTATCTCTAAGATAAATCCCGATTTATCGGCTTATATTCTTATTATCATTTTTCATTAAAATGAAGCAGTTTTTTATTAACGATACAAATTCCGGCAGCTACCAGAAGGACAGCTACGAAATACTGCCATTTCAGCGGTTCGTTCAGGAACAGCGCAGCAAACATTACTCCCAAAACGGGGATAAGCGCGTTATAGATCGCGATCTCACTGATAGGATAAACAGCGAGCAATTCGTTATATATCGCAAAGCAGACTGCCGAGATCAGCACCAGCGCCGTCAGCACGACAATACCGCCGATCTGCAAATTCCATGCGCCGGAAGTACCAATGCATAACCCCGCCAGCACCAACAACGCGCCGCCTATTGCCATACTGTAGCCTGTCGCGGACATGATATTCATTTTCTTCGAAACGACCCTTGTGATGACACCGCCGAAGGCTCCGCAAAGAGCGTTAAGAAGAATCATTCCGTCCCCGCCGAATGTGATGTTTTCAAAAAAGTTTCCACCGGGCTCGACGTTTATAAGCACAATTCCCGCAAATCCCATTACACAGCCGATCACTTTTCGTTTATTAAGCTTGTCGTCGGCAAAAAACACAGTGGATAAAAAGATCAGGAAAAATCCGCTCATAGAGTCAAGTATCGTTGATCGACCGCTCGTGTTATTGCTGAGCCCTATGTACGCGAACATATAGTGAAGTGCAGTGTTGACAAGCGCCAGAAGAAGCAGCCACGAAATATCTTTCCTGGCTTTAAGATCAAGTTTTGTTTTCCTGCAGGCACAAAACGCGGAAACAAGCAATCCTGCCAGCAGAAAACGCACACCGGCAAACAGCAGCTTTCCTCCCAGATCATCAGCTGATATTTCAAATATGCCGTAACCCACTTTTATAAGTGGATATGCCATTGACCACCCGACCGCGCAAATAATCGCGAGGATAGCTTTATAGTGTTTATCCTGAAATATGTTATTCAATTCTTTCTGTAGTCTCTTTCCTAAAATCGTTCAATTATTTAAAAGCACCTTTCCTTACGCGCTTTCTTGCAGTTTTCGATATTCCCGCAGCGATAGCAGAGTTCATTGTCGCAGATACCGTCGTTTTCAAAGTACGAGCGGATATTGTTGATAGTTGTTTCGGCAATATTGTTCAGCGCTTCTTCTGTCAGGAATGCCTGATGTGATGTAACTATAACATTAGGCATTGAAATAAGCCGCGACAGGAGTTCATCATTGAGAATGTGTCCCGACCTGTCCTCGAAGAAGATGTCTGCTTCTTCCTCGTAAACGTCAAGGCAGGCGGCACCGACCTTACGAGCCTTGATGCCTTCCAACAGAGCCTCAGCATCGATAAGGCCGCCTCTCGATGTGTTGAGTATAACAACACCCTTCTTCATCTTTTCGATAGCGGCGGCATTGATCATGTGCTTGGTTTCCTCTGTCAGCGGACAATGCAGAGAAATGATGTCGCTGCGTTCAAAAAGCTCGTCGAGCGTGACATAGTTAATGCCGCTGTCCGCTGCGGGATATGCGTCATAAGCGATAACATTCATTCCGAAGCCGCGACAGATGTCAACAAATATCCTTCCGATCTTACCTGTTCCGATAACACCAACAGTCTTGCCGTGCAGATCAAATCCGGTGAGCCCGCTTAGTGAGAAGTTGAAATCTCTCGTCCTGTTATATGCCTTGTGTATGCGGCGGATAGATGTGAGCAGAAGTGCTGCGGTATGCTCCGCGACTGCATACGGCGAATACGCGGGAACGTGCGAAACGTGTATCTTCCTGTATGCGTGCTGAACATCGACATTGTTATACCCTGCGCAGCGAAGTGCGATCATTTTAGTGCCGCTCGCGTATAACTTGTCAATAACTTTGTCGTTTACGGTGTCGTTCACGAAAACGCATACCACATCGCAGTCGTTCGCAAGCTCAACGGTATCCTCCGTCAGCTTCGTTTCGAGAAATTTGAACTCGATCTCACCCGGCTTTTCGTAACGCGCGAATGATGCCTTGTCGTATTCCTTAGTGTCGAAAAATGCTATCTTGATCATGAGTCATCCTCCTTGTCCTATTCAATTTCCTTATATAACATTCTTGTATTGCCTATTTCCTCAAACCTGCAGCTCTCATAAAACTTCCAAAGCTCGGTGTTCTTTGCGGAAACCGGATACGGAGCATTTCCCTCTACAAGGGTGTCCAGCTCGTCATCATTCAAAAGAATGTTGGCATTATCCGCAGGCACACCGTTAGCCGTTATCTTGGGGTCAAGCTTTACCGAAACGCTGTGCTTGGGGATTAGAGCGTCAGCGTCGGATTTATCAAGCGGAAGTGGATAATAAGCAAGATACTGCGGTTTTACATGATACAGTCTGAACAGTATATACGGTAGTTTTTCAAGTATTTCCTGCTTTAGCTCATTGTCATCGTAACCCTTCTCCATTTCAAGTTCGTAGATATAATAAATATCAGCTAAAACACCTATATTAACGTCGATCAGGTCTTCATATATGAATGATGACGCTACATACGAGAGGTCAGCGCTCATGTCGTCGCAGAGCATCAGGAAATCCTCACCGTCCTCGGACATCTGATTTCCGAGGATCAGTGTGCCTATTATCTCCCCGATATATACGGATTTATCGCTGCCGCCGTTGTAGATGTTCTCGACATCGCTCTCAGAAAGGTTATCCGGGATACCGTAAAGATGTATAAATCCGTGCTCAAAGTACTGATCTTCCTCATCCTCAAAGCTGAAATAGCATCTCGGGCGGGTATCGGCAACGGCATAAATATCATGGAATGTCATAAAGACTCCTTTTTGTTTTTTCATTCATTATTGCATTATATCACATATCTGCCGATTTTGCAACAATGGCTCCGATATTTGTCAATACAAAGACTTGAAAAATCTGAGGTATTATGTTAAAATAAAAATATATTGCTGTAGAAAAAGGAGCAAGAAGACATGCAGGAAGTAAAAGTGACCGTGAACGGCGGTATTATCTCTGACGAGGAGCTGCAGGAGTACATCAAAAGAGGCCGACTTCAGCAGCCCCATAACGAACTCGTCGCGATAACGGTGACTTTGGACGACGATTATGTTGACATAGACTATAAATACGCCAACCATCTTATGCCTCAGCGGTTTTCTATCGCCGGAGATATGATTGTTCCCACTTTTGAGAACCTAAACAGTGCTAAACAAGCAGAATATCTTGACAAGGTTACTAATGATATGCGGTATTAAAAATCAAAATCCAACAGCGTGACAATAGTCGTTTTGCTAAACGGATCATGGTAGAACTTCTATATCGGAACCAGAGGACCGCCTATGAGGATAATTATATCACCCGCAAAACAAATGAAGGTAGATACCGATACATTCGAGAATACCGGCATCCCTGTTTTCCTTGAGAAAGCTGAACTTCTGAAACAATGGATAAACAGTCTGTCGTATGATGAACAGAAGAAGCTGTGGAACTGCAACGACAAAATCGCCGTCCTGAATTCAAGGCGGTTTGAAACTATGGAGCTGCGCAAGGAGCTTACTCCCGCTATTCTCGCTTTCGACGGAATCCAATATACATATATGGGCTCAACTGTGTTTGAGACTGCTCAATATGAGTATATCCAGCAGCATCTTCGTATCCTTTCAGGCTTTTACGGAGCATTGAAGCCTATGGACGGAGTTGTTCCCTATAGGTTAGAGATGCAGGCAAAGATAAATATGAACGGTTATCACGACTTGTACAGCTTCTGGGGCGATTCCATTTACAGTGAAATAGTTGATGACAGTCACACGATAATCAATCTTGCGTCAACCGAATATTCCAAATGTGTCGAAAAATATCTGCATTCCGAAAACAGATATATCACCTTCATCTTCGGAGAGCTTGACCCTGATAATGAGGATAAGGTCGTTCAGAAAGGTGTTTACTGCAAAATGGCAAGAGGTGAAATGGTAAGATTTCTTGCTGAGAACAACGCAAAAGAGCCAGAACAAGCTAAAGACTTTAAATGGGGCGGGTATCACTTTGATGAACCCCGCTCCGATGAAAACAATTATTATTTTGTAAGAAAGTAGTATAGCAAAGAACGCAATAGAAAAAGCAGGTACTCCCTGCTTTTTCATTTTTATAACTACCGGTTAATTCGAGTTATCCACGACGCTCTTTCAAACGGACATACATAAGTCTCATCGGGAGCAAGCGAATAACCGAGGGATTCGGCTATTGCGACTGCCTTTTCCGAGGCGGTCTGACCGTCCGGCAGCTTCCTGATATACCCGTTAATATGCTTCATCGTACTCTCATAGCCTTCTTTTCCTGCAATAGAGCGTATATGTCGGCAATTTGTTGGCACTCTCAGCTTTCCGGGGATAGATGTGAACGATACTTCTGCAAACGGATCAAGCAGGCTTTTCCTGTATGATTCCGTCGTCGGTAGCATCTCATCGGTCGAAAATGCCGAATATGCCCACAAGAACAGACGCTCAACGCTCATTCCGAAATGGAACTTGTTTTCGACATTCATATGAAACGGCGATGAGAACTGTCCGGTCTGAGTGTTATAGAATCCGGATATTTCACCGGGCTCTGCTTCAATACGAAACAAACAAATGACCGCGTCCTCATGATATACTTCTTTGAGAAGCATATCACGATACAACAAACTATTGTCAAAATGTACTTTTACACCATTAGCCGGAAGTGTCCGCCTTCTGTGTTTCAGTATTTCTCGGAAATCGGGGTCTCCGGTCGGAACAGGTATCCTGTCCAAATATGACAAAATATCAGGTTTGAATCTGGCTCTTGGCAATACATCGACTGTGTATTCAGTCATATACGGTGTCATTGAGAGAACAGTATTCGAGTAAGCTCTGCACATATTTCCGAGCATAGCCGCATCAGTTGAGTCATCAATATTATAACCGTATTTGCCGTAATGCTGTTTGAGAGCATAGTTCAAATCTATGAAATCTATATAAAACAGTTCATGTTCGATCTCCGTCATCGGGAAATCAAGGTATGGATAAGCATCGTCTATTTCAATTACCTTTCCGTGTGAATCGACGCCGACCGCCATTTTATTGATATCAAACTTGTTTTCCCTCAAAAACTCATGTGTGTTGAGCAAGAGATCAGTATATGCCCTGTAAACATAGGTAGTGACCTCATTCATATTCGAATGATCGGTGTTCAGGAACATTGAGGTCAGCTCAAAGAACTTCTTGTAAAGCCCGTTCTTCTTTATCTTATCACCCGTTTTAACATAAAACTCGTAGATCTTGCCGACGAACTTGTCCTTATCAGCCATAGCCAATTCAAGGATCCTTTCGTAATCTTTCGCAAGATCGTCAAGCTGCCTGTCCTTTATCATAAAGTAGGCGGTAAGCGCAAGATCCGAGTATTCGATACCCCTTAAGTTCTCCACGACCGAGAAGGCCGTGGACATAGCTCTTTTGTGAAGTATCAAGGTACTCATTCCTTTGGAATAGTACTTTTTATCCAGCCTTTTGGAATGAAACGACATCCATTCCTTGAACTCTCTGTCATCCATATTATTTCCTTTCTGTTATGTCTTCCCACGCTTCTTTCTGACTTTCTCTATCATACGCAGTATCTCATCATTGGAAAGCTCCGAGACAGGCTTTTCGACAGCGTCATCATTGGGTTCAGCAACAGTTGTCTCGCTATTTGCCGTAATATCGGGTTCCCGAACATTTACCGTCGGCATCTGCTTCTCTCGCTCCGAATCAGTCAGTCCGGCAAGGTATTTAACGACATCAGACATATTGCCCTTTGTCAGCAGCCTTGAAAGCACATACTCCGTAGCTGTCGGTAAGCCATTCAGCAATTCACCGAAACGCACAGACCCGAATTTCTTTATATACTCGTCCGGGTCCTTTGCGCCCGGGATAGTCAAGACTTTTGCCTCAACTCCAATATCCGAAAACAGCTTGATAGCTCTTGAAGCTGCTTTTTGTCCCGCTTCATCGGAATCGTAGGATATTACGACGGATTTGGCGTGCTCCTTCACGAGTTTTGCCTGCTGAGGCGTGACAGCGGTACCGAGAGTAGCCACGGCACCGTCAAATCCTGCCTGATTCATCGTTATGACATCCATATAGCCTTCACAGAGTATAAACCGCTTATCGGCGGACTTTTCTGCGAAATTCAGTGAAAACAGGTTTTCACGCTTATGGAATACAAGCGTCTCATCCGTGTTTATGTACTTCGCGGGGGCAGTTTTCTCCAGAGTACGACCGCCAAAGCCTATTACGCAGCCTCGGATGTCGATTATCGGGAACATGACACGCTCTCTGAACTTATCATAAACAGAGCTGCCTTTATGCACAATCAGTGCCGCTTCTGCCATCTCCGTTTCGGTAAATCCCTTATTCTTAAGATGATGATGCAGATCATGCCATCCGCCGGGAGCATAACCCAGCCCATACTTTCGTATGGAGCCGAGTGTAAGCTGTCTCCCAAGCAAATAGTCCATTCCGCGTTTGCCCATATCCGAGTGCAGTACATCACGGTAATATCTGGCTGCTTCAAGGTTCATCTCAAGCATTCTTGCTCGTTTCAAGGCTGTCTTGTCATCAGATTCTTCGTTCGGAGGATCAAGCTCGACACGCTCCGCAAGCAGTCTGACCGCCTCAAAGCATCCGCATTTCTCGATACTGGATATAAAGCTGATCACATCTCCGCTTGCTCCGCACTCAAAACAGTGGTAAGTCTGCGTATCGGAGAAAATATGAAAGGAAAGATCAATCCCTTTATGGAACGGACAGCGGCATATATATCCGCTGCCCGAAGGCTCTGTCGGCATATATGTCGAAACAGTCGCCGCCAGATCATTTCTTTTCCTTAATTCACACAAAAAGCTGTCTGTCACTTTCATTTTAAGCCTCCTTAAGCGGGAGTGCTGTTATGCACTCTTTTGGGAGTATATCTCCTCCATCATCTCGTTAACTTCGTTGTACAAAGGACGGAAGTTCACCATTTCAAACTCACTGATCGTCATTTCCATACGTTTAGCAAGGTATATGCCCTCATCATTGGAAAGATTGACCGAGGTTTCCAGCCTGTCTGAGACCTTTGACGAGATATTGACCGAACCGTCTTCCTTTCGCGTAATGTCCGCATAGCCGTTGACTATACCTATCTGCCACGGATAATCCGTCTTTTCATAATCACAGGTTATCGTATATGCGTAAATAAAGCACTTACCGTCTTTATTCTTACGCTTTTCCAGGAACTTTATCGGAGTACGGTGTACCCATTTGAGAGTTCCGTTTCTCGGATTATCCTGAGCAGCTTCAAGCGTTCCGGCCTTAAATGCAGAGATAGCCGTATTACAGGCATCAATGACCTTCTGATTGTCCGGAAACTTGGCAAGATTCGCCTGAAGGAAAGCTATCTGCGACTCAATGGTCTTTAAGCCGTTTTCACTCTGTATGACTTCACCGGGAGTCTTTCCTTTGAGGCTTCCGGCTTTGAAGGTTACAGCGTATGCCGCAGCGGATTCGTTTTCCGCACCGTCATACTGCTCGTTCGCCTTTGAAGCTGTCTTATCACGCCCGATAAGGAAATCATCGCAAACCACAAGCATCTTGTGAGCCACGACTATTGCCTCTGAATAGGGAATATTCGCGGTTGCCACGATAGTCGACTCCTTGCTCTTGTCGATGATCGACATACCGTAGCGAGACCAGCCCGCATGCATCTGCAGCGGCGGATCATCCTCAGCCTGTCTGTCAAGGTGGCAGTCAATAGCCAGAACCTTGTTCTTGCGCTTGAAGCTGCACATCTGGGCCGGGTACTTCGTCTTATTGGTATCGTTCTTATCCATTTTATACTACCTTCCTTTCATCGTTAGATATTCCGAGCGCTATAAGCTTTTCCTTGAGCTTTTTGGTGAGTTCGGTGTCCTTGGTGTCATTAGACACCTTGAAATCACGCATTTCCACCTGTATCTCGGAATATCCTCTATAATTGTTTTCCGTAAGTGTTCCCACGCAAGTGACTGTTTTACCTATGGATTCATCGAATCTGTCAGTCATATCAAAACCGATCGCAGAGAACTTGTTGCCAAAGAACTTTATATGTTCCTTATTTGAACCCATTTTCCTGAAACATTCGCCCTTTCTGGGACAAAGCACGAACTTATTCACCTTGAACACGATATTCGGGTTTCCTTCACCGAACGAACGACATCTGCTGATTGCTGTGTATGCTGCGGGTATATCTGCGGCGTCGATCTCAAGGTCGTATTCGATAGTATCTGAGATTTCCGCCTTGTAATCCCCGATATATCTGTGCATCATAGTGTACAGCGCAAACAGATCGTCCTCGTGAACTATAAGACCTCCGGCTCCAGCGTGTCCGCCATAGCTTTTTATAACTTTGCTTGCCGCATCCATCATTTGCTTGATGTGAACGCTGCCAAAGCTTCTGGCACTTCCTTTGAGCAATCCGTTTCCAATGGAAGTAAACACGAATGTCGGAACCTTATATTCTTCCGCTATCTTTCCGGCAATAATACCGACTATGCCTTCTCCGATACTGTCATTTCTGATAATAAAGGGATAGGCTCCCCGCGGGACAGTCTCGGTTATCTCCTGCCGTGCTATTTCCATAGCATCGGAAACATCTGCCTTACGCCTGTCATTAAGCATTGCGAGCACTCCTACAGTGCTTTCAAGATCATCAGCGCCCTCTCGGTTGCACGCGGTAAGTACATCAAAAGACCTCAAAGCACCGTCATCCTCCATTCTTCCAGACGCATTGAGCATCGGGCCGATAAGATAGCCGCAAGTGGTTTCATCCACATAGGTCGTTCCGGTGATCGAGAGCATTGCCGCGATACCCTTGCAGGGCATCATATTGATACTCTTGAGACCGTTGATAACGATCATACGGTTATCCCTGACCAGCGGAACGACATCGCAGACAGTACCAACAGCGGCAAGCTGCTGGATATATGCGTTTGTCCTCGCTCTGAGCACATCATTCCCCAGCTTCTTGAGCAGCTCCTTGCATACTCTGTAAGCAAGCCCACTGCCGCACCAGTCCTCGAAATCATCGGGTTCATGCTTGAAACAGTGCGGATCAACGATTATATCCGCCTCCGGCATCCTTTCGTCGGGCAGATGGTGATCCAGCACAATTACCGACATACCCTTGTCCTTAACCGCTTTGATCGGCTCAAATGATGAAATACCGTTATCTACGGTTATAAGCAGACCCTCGTCCATTTCATCGGCGGCAGTCATAGAGAAACCGTAACCCTCGCTGAAACGCCTCGGAAGCCTGATAACAGGTGCAGTGCCGCTCATTATCCGGATAGTTGCCCAGAGGATAGCGGCTCCTGTCACTCCGTCAGCGTCATAGTCCCCGAAGATCGTGATCAGCTCACCGGTCTGTATAGCTGCGTAGATGCGCTCGACAGCCTCAGAGAGATTTACGATCTTTGTTTCGGGATAGTTCTCCTTGAACTCTCCGATATTCCGCTTGATAACATCATCAATGGTCATACACTCGTCCCGCTTCTTCCACTTCATTCATTATCACTCCTGTCTTTTCATTACTCGGTAGCCATATTCTCCGTTCGTCAATAGCTATCTGTACGGTATTATGATAACGATGAGGAAAAAATAAAAAATCCCCGATTTTTTAATCAGGGATTTCGTACTAAAATAGAAGTTTTTGGTTTTTATAACTTTCTCCGTTTCTTTTTTATTCTACAATCCAAGCTATTGCTTTGGCAATACGCAGTGCGGCATCCTTGAAATGATTTCCTTCATTCATCTCAAATAGTGTATTTATCCCAAGGGAGCTGTAATAGTCGTGCAGCTCTCTTGTGTTGTTTTCTACAGTCGCCATTATCTGATTACGGGTCTTGGCTTCCTTGTCTCCGAGTGACAAATAAAGCTTGTCCGGCATTTTGGTCAGCTTATTCGACTTTGCATAGTCAATAAAATGCGGATACCACATTGAGCCGGACGCACTTGCTATCCGGGAAAACACATCCGTGTGATACATAGCATATACCGCGAACAAGCCGGCAAGCGAGTATCCTGCAAGAGCGATATATGCCGGTTTACCGCCGATATCGCTTATAACCGCCGGTACTATATCATTTGTCAGCTTTTCGAGATATTCGTCAGCTCCGCCCGTAAACGGCTCGTCGTTCTTATACACCGGAGGGATAGCCCACGGGGACATATCTGTGTTCCAGTCTGGTATCTTCACGGCTGCAAACGATAAATCCGGAATTTTCTGCTTTTGCAGTTCGGTATGTACCGTCTCTCCCTCTCCTTCATAAGCGTTAAGGATAACAAGAGGAGCGTTGGGATTCAAGGCGGGATATATCAGCACTTCTTTATCTGCGATCATCATATATTTCCTGTATATTGTCTGATGCTTAGTCGGTCGCCGTGTACTTCACCACGACAAGTTCAGCATTGATTGATTTCAGTTTATCTATTATTTTCTCAAGGCGCTTTGCGACAGGTCCTTCAAAATATGTTGCACCGCATTTCTCACATTCCAGGCAAGGCGCGTTTTTGACGATAAGCGTGCTGCCGTCATGATCAACAACGTGAGTGATCATATTGTTTATCATATTGCCTTTACAGCGAAAACAACTGGTCTGTTTATTCATTAGCTGTGTTACCGCCTTTTCCAAAGAATTCTAATATCTGCTCCTTTTTGACAAGATGCACGGGTGCAGGTGCAGAAATCTTATGTTTAGGCTCTGAGGCAGAACGCTCCAAAGCATCAACAAATGCTTCGGCTGTCTTTTTGTCGGTTATATTAAAACTTGCCAAAATGCTTGATGTTGGCATATTGCACCTCCGCTCTTATTACTTTGCTTTTCTTCCATAGATTCGAGTAGCGTTATGACCATACTTTTCCATAGTTTTCTTAGCCTTTTCTATAGCTTCGGAATTAGGCTTCAAGTTCAAAAAATCCTGTGTTTTTTCGGGTTTTATGATAATAATCTTACTATTTAATGCCATGACTGTATATCCTCCTGAAATCAGGGTTGATGTAGTTCTATAAGTCTATTATATAATAGCACAAAGCTGAAGTTTTTTCAAGTATTACACCCAATGTCGCTAAAAATGTCGAAAAGCCCTGTCCCGGATATACCGGAACAAGGCTTTCTTTGCCGATAATAGCTTATTCGCGAAGCTTGAACGGACAGTTCGGATGATTGCAGTCCTCTGTCTTATAACAAGGAGTGCCGTCGTCGCTCTTGAACGGCCGACATACTTCGGATTCCATTTCCTGCTCAATGTATTCGCAGATCATATCTGCTACATTTCCAACATGCTCATTGTTACACTCGGATTTATCGTCCTCATTGCCGGTATATTGGAACATATTTAATACTCTGGCGACTGAGCTGTTAAGGAGCTCGTTACGTCCTATCAAAAACGTCTCGAACATTTCCTCCTCAGTTTTGGCAGGCATTATCGCCTCCGGGAAAATGCCGCTTTCTTCAAGCCAGCCAAGTTCCTCGCGGATATAACTGTGAATATCCTTTCCTTCAGGGACAGATTCTTCCTTAACACGCAGCTTTACAACAACTTCCATTATTCATCATCCTCCTTATTAAAAACCCAATTTGGCATATCAGACTTCCTCCTTCTTCGACTTTCTCTTAAAAAATATCTATCCAGGGTCCGTCATAACCAACCTGAACGACCGCAGCTATGAGCGAACCGTTATCTACAACGAACTCTCCGCTGCGG
>CAMOKN010000068.1 GCA_946617595.1 uncultured Clostridia bacterium | reverse complement strand
TCAGCCCCTCTGTCTCGCAAGCTCGAGACCTCCCCGCTGCCGGGGGGACCACGCAAGGGGAGGAGCCTTAACGAAGCAGTTGGTGCAAGCAGTTCTTTTTCTCTCAAATGGGTTTTTAGAGGTTCCCTTATATTAATGCTATTATTCAACAACCTGTGTCCAGCCGAATTCGTCGGGTATTCTGCCCCACTGGATGCCGGTGAGTGTATCATAGAGCATCTGCGAGATCGGTCCGATCTTGCCGTCGTTGATCTTCATTACGAGATCGCCGTACTTTAACTCACCGATAGGCGAGATAACAGCGGCTGTACCTGTACCGAAAGCTTCTTTGAGTGTTCCCTTCTTGTAGTTGTCAACTATCTCGTCGATAGAAAGAAGTCTCTCAGAAACCTTGTAGCCCTTTGCTCTGAGCAGCTCGATCATGGACATTCTTGTGATACCGCCGAGGATAGAACCGCGAAGTTCGGGAGTTACGACCTCATCGCCGAGAACGAACATAACGTTCATCGAGCCGACTTCCTCAACATACTTTCTCTCAACGCCGTCCAGCCAGAGTGTCTGCTCATAACCCTGCTCTGCTGCTTCTTCCTGACCCTTGAGGGAGATAGCGTAGTTTGCGCCTGCCTTTGTGAAGCCTGTACCGCCGATGACTGCACGTACATACTTCTGCTCAACAAAGATCTTTACAGGCTCAATGCCCTTTTCATAATATGCGCCGACAGGAGAGAGGATAACCGCGAAGATAAGATGCTTTGCGGGGTGAACACCTACATGATGATCCACCGCGAATACGAACGGACGGATATAGAGAGAAGTGTCCTTTGCTGTGGGTATCCAGTCCTCATCTATCTTTACGAGCTGCTTTATAGCCTTGATAACGAAGTCTCCGTCAAACTTGGGTATGCAGAGACGCTCGCAGGAAACATTCATTCTTGCCATATTCTTTTCGGGGCGGAACAGCTGGATCTTTCCGGACTCTGTTCTATATGCCTTCATGCCCTCGAAGCACTCCTGTGCATAATGAAGCACCATAGAAGCAGGATCGAGCTCAAAGGGACCGTACGGAACTATTCTTGCGTCATGCCAGCCCTCGCCGTCATCGTAGTTCATAACGAACATATGGTCGGTGTAATAGTTGCCGAAACCGAGCTTTGTCTGATCGGGTTTCTGCTTGGGAGTTGTTGTTTTTGTTACTTTGATCTCCATAATATTGCCTTCCTTTACTGCATTTTGTCCTTGGGGACTTATTCTTATATATTATATCACTATTTCTGCAATTTGTAAATACTTAAATTGCAAAAGAACAGACAATTATTTGATGTTTCCTGTATGAACAGGCTGACATACAAAACTCCCATAAACTTTGTAAGGCTTACGGGAGTTTTCTGTTAATTCTGCTAATTCAGCACATTACTTGATTATGTAGCTGATAACGAAGGGTTCCTTCGACTTGTTTGCCATTGTCATTATAAGGGAGATAACAGCCAATACAACAATGAACAGACCTGTAAGGTCAGACAGGATCAGACCAATGAACGGAACTATTCTGATGAAATATGCCACCAGCGAACAAACAAGGAGTCTTGCTGCCATTTTAGCGTGGAACTTCACATAATCAGAATCCTTATAAGCTGCAGCGCCCGCAAATATAAGCGTACCTATTGCACCGAACGCGATTATATCCGTCACAGAGCCTATCGACAATCCGTCTGTGAATATTCTCGTGAAGCTTGAGAGGAAGTTGCTGAAAAGATAAACGAAATTGATACCGTCACAAGTGATGAAGTATGCAGCAATTATGATAACATAGAAAAGAATAGCTATAGTCTTGTGCTTTTTCCTGTCATCGTCCTTGAACTCCGCAGTATGATCGAAATAGTTAGGTACAGGGGGTCGATACTGAGGAGGCGGAGTCTGCTGGTACTGCTGCTGAGGGGGAACCTGATACTGCTGAGGCGGTACCTGCTGATACTGCTGCTGAGGAGCGGGTGCCGGCTGCTGTACGGGAGGAGTCGGCTGAGCCTGCTGAGCAGGAGCTTGGATAGGAGCGCCGCAGGAGGTGCAGAAAGCTGTTCCGTCCGGTATCTTGGCGCCGCATTTTGTACAAAATGCCATGATTTTGTTCTCCTTTTCGTTATTAATAGGGTCATACCCATAAATTTACTTATATTATAACACCACTGTAAATATTTGTCAACAATATTTTAGAGGTTGACCGATACTGTCAAAGGATCCGCTTATGCACCGGATATTACAGATTATTCAGCCCGTATTTTTTCAATATCTCCGGCCAGTTCTTATAGCTTATGTCAAGATCGACACCGCCGTTTATACCGCTGACCTTTCCGGTGAAGGAATACTGCCAGATATAGTAGCCGCCGTCGTATGTTACCCTGTCGCTTACCTGAGCGAGCCATACCGCGTACTTGTCAAGAGTTGTCATATCGAGGTACGCTTCTATCCAGCCCTTGTATGAGTAGAACATCGGGAAGAACTTATTCTCCATTATGATCTCGAAGAACGCATCTATCATGTTTGTGAGCTTCTTCTTTCCGATCTCTCCCTGAAAATTCTCTTCCATATCTATTATCACGGGGTACTGTATCTTGTAGCCCTTTATTATATCCACAAAAAACTCGGCTTCTTCCTTTGCCTCAGAGACCGATGTAGCGTAGCTGTAGAAATATACCCCCACGTCTATGCCGTATTTCTGTGCTTCGGTGATATTTCTCCGGAAATATATATCCTCTGCCATTGTGTTATCCTTGCCGGCACGTCCTCTTCCGGCGCGGATTATCGCAAAATCTATCCCGGAATCGGCTACGCTCTTCCAGTCTATCTCGTTCTGGGCGTAAGAAACATCTATGCCGCGCAGATAAACGTCAGGCTCATCTATGAGTATATCGACTGTCATATTCTCATATTCATACTCAGGACGGCGGTCGATGAACTGTCCGCTCTTTGTGAATACTATCGGTCTGAACCGTGTGTAGGTAGATGTATTGCTGAGCACGAGCCTTCCGCTGCACCTGACGTTTGATGCAGCACCGATGGTAAGATGCCCGTTTATCTCCACAGAACCGCTGAGCGTTACCGAAAGAATGCCCCTCAGCTCTATATCGCTGTTCTCAATGCCCCTGATGCTGCCGCTCATCTTCACATCGCTGCTTTTGTAGAACTTAAGACCGCCTTTTACAAACACCTCCGAGCCTGTATAGAACTTCATTGCCGATGAAGTCTCGAACATACCCTTATTATAGATGTTCACTGAGCCGGAAATGCTCATTTTCCCGTTTATGGAGGACTGTGCATTGCCGTAAATACTCAGGATACCGCCTTTTTTGATGTTAAGATTTCCGCTGTTCTTGACAAGTCCGCCTATTGCGACAGCAAGCTCGCCGCGCACATTAACGGTGCCTGCCGACATTATGCGCAGGCTTCCTCCGCTGCGGACGCTTACCTTAGTGGTAGCCGGAATGGTTATCTCCTTACGGATATTCACCGTATCCATAATATAGTATGTACGCCCCTCGCGAAGCTCGGCTGTACCGTCCCAGATGGTTACAGATACGGCACCCGAACCGACAACGAACATGGAGAGGATCAGACTTATGCACAGAGCCGCAGCAGCTGCTGCCCTGAACGTTCGTTTATGTAATGTCAATTTTATCGTCCTTTCAGTATTTGTTTTTTTACAGAAAAGTTTCTTTTTAGAGGTTCCCTTTATATTTTCGCATATTTAATGCAAAATGTCAAATATTTTTTTGCTGTTTCCAACAAATAATTGAAAATTTTTCTTTTTTATCACAAAAATGTATAGTTTTGCAAATAAGCCGACCGCTGCCCGTTTTCAGCTGTATCTGACTATCGGGTTTTCCACTTTTCAACGGTTAAAAACTGGTTGAAATATATTTTTTTCCACAAGTTTTGAGCATTTTCCACAGCAAAAGCTTTTCAGAAAAAAATCTATAATATGTTAAAATTTCACTATTTTTATGAAGCGTTGACAAAAGGGGTCAAAAAACGCTTGACGCTTTTGCGGATTTGGAGTATTATTAAGGCAATACCGCACAAATAGACGTACAGCGCTTGCTTGCAGAATATTCCGTCATCTTGCACAGAAATTCCTTGACTTGCGCCAGCAACGACAGGAAGT
>CAMOKN010000067.1 GCA_946617595.1 uncultured Clostridia bacterium | reverse complement strand
TGCGCAACAAAGGCAGCAACGAGCTATACGGTGCAAGTAGCTATTTTTCTCTCAAATGGGTTTTTAGAGGTTCCCTTATATTTGATGAAACGACAAGCGCCCTCGATAACAAGACTCAGAAGCAGATATCACAGGCACTTGATTCTATGGGCTGCACCCGTATCATCATAGCACACAGGCTCTCAACTATCCGCAACTGCGACCGGATCCTCGTGTTTGACAACGGAAATGTGATAGAGGACGGCAGCTATGATGAGCTTATAGAAAAAAAAGGATATTTTGCTGAACTTGTCGAACGCCAGAGGATAAATTCAGATAAACCCGACCTCGATCAACAGAACTGACAAAAACAGGAAGATACTCTTTCGGGTATCTTCCTGTTCTCTTATTATGATCTTGTTTCAGACTGTCCTGCCTGTCTTACTTGCGCTTTCTGGAGAAGAATGCAGTCAGCCCTGCCGCAGCGGCAAGTGTGCCGACAGCAAACAATCCGGCAGTTCCTGTTCCGGGGTTGTTCTCGGTCGCACCTGCAACATCAGATGCCGGAACCGGATCAACATTTATTGTAGCAGCGTCCTTCTTGTCAGCAACAAATCCGAGATTTACGATATCACCGCCGCGCTTGTTCATTACTGTGAATGAAGCAATGTCCTTGCCGTCGCTGCCGATACCGCGGAGTATATCTCCGAGCTTGATGAATATGGTATCATTGTCTATCTGGCTGTCATAAGTTACGGTGTATGTCTTGAACTGCTTATCTGTGGTCGCAAACGCGAAGTCGATCTCGAATCCGTTTGTGAGCGGCATAGCGTAATTGATCTTTATGCCGACTTCATCTGCTCTCGGAATACCTGCAAGAGTTCTTATCTCTATATTTGCGTTGTAGAGCTGGAATCCTTCTTCGGTCTTGTTGAAAGTTCCGTAATATACCGAATCACCGGAGAATGTTTCTGTGTCATAACCCTCTAATTTTATAAAGCGGTACTTCTTGCAGTTTGCGCCGTCGTAATAGATAGTAACGAGAAGCTCGTTGTCGCTGACATACTTGATCTCAGCCTTTGAGCTGTCTTCTCTGTTGGCAAAATGGAACACTGTGTTCTCGCCGCTCTGCTCCATTGTGAACTGGAGTCCGATGCCCATTACAGGTGTGCTTGTACGTCCGGAGGTCTCGGAATCTATTACAAAAAATTCGTCCAGCAGATCGTAGCTGTCGCTTCCGTCAGAGGATATGTATGCTGCCCACACACCCTTTGTGAGGAATGCTTCGTCAGCAAAATTAACGTCCTCTCCAGAGAATGTTTTTGGGTCAACATCTACGAGATATGTTAGTCTGTATGTTTTTGTGTCGCCGCTGTCATAAGTGAATGTGATAAGAAGATCGCCGTCTTCACCATTCTTTATCTCAGCTTTGGTGTTATCATCAGCACTTGCGAAGTGGAATACTGCCTCCGAACCGGTCTGCTCGTAGGAGAACGGAATACCTAATCCGCTCTTGGGAGCTGAGGTATGTCCGGATTTCTCATCATCAAAGATGTAATAATCGCTGAGATCGTCATATTTTCCGTCTCCGTCCTTGTCCTCATAAGCAGCCCATACGCCTGCCTTGATGCTTGCCGAAGCACTCTCAGCTTTTTCATCAGCATACTGATCGTTCTCACCCGAGAATGTATCGGGATCTGCGCCTGCGAGGAATGTGAGTCTGTATGTTTTTGTATCGCCGCTGTCATAAGTGAATGTGATAAGAAGATCGCCGTCTTCGAGATCCTTTATCTCAGCCTTTGTATTGTCATCAGCGCTTGCAAAGTGGAACACTGCCGCCGAACCGTTCTGTTCAACTGTGAACGGGATACCGATGCCTGTTCCGGGAGTCGATGTGTGTCCGTTCTTATCATCATCAAAGATGTAATAATCACAGAGATCATCATACTTTCCGTCTCCGTCCTTGTCCTCATAAGCAGCCCATACGCCTCTTGTAAACTTAGCGGCAGACTCGCTTGCAGACAGTGTAGTGTCCTCAGCATACGCAACAGATGTCATTGCAGTCGCAGCTATCATAGCCGAAGCTATAACAGCAAACATGATTCTTTTCTTCATAATATTTTCCTTCCTTTCTATTTCCGATCGCACAGTTTAATATTACTGCACAAATTATCAAGTGCAGCAGATCAATGCTGTTCGATAGTTACCAGCTGGATGCACGGATTCTCGGGATCCTCAGCGATGTAGAAGCGAGCTACGTCCTGGAGATTGATGCTGTATGTGTCGATTATCTCTCTGAGAGATACGGGATATACCACTATATCCATTCCGCCAAGCATTTTTGCAGGTGCAATACCCTGATCCTCCACCTTATCTGTGAGGACTTTGTGATCTGCAATTATAAGTCCCTGACTGTCAAGGAAAATGAAATGAGCTTCAAACCCGTTCTTTACGGCATTCTTATCGAGCTGGAGCATGAATGCGTTATTGCCGCCGGCAACAGCGTTCATATCCATTAGCTTTTCCGGAACGTCCATCATCTCCCAGCCGATATCTGTTGCCTGGAAAGGATGTGCAGGCTCGCTCTCCTCGCTCGGAACGTCCTCAGCTATCTTTACCTTTGCAGCATCTGCACCGCGGACATACCTGAATGTCACAACTGCACCTGAACCCTCGTATTCACCTACAGTCTCAAGATAATCGTTCATACGCAGATCAACGGGAACTTTTTCTCCGTTTTCGTTGGTGAATATTATCTTTCCATTGTTTATCTCGTATGTAAACGGATAAGCCGTTCCTCCGAGATAGACCTCTTTGCCGTGAGTTTCATCTTCAAAAACATATAAGTTCATAAACTCACCGTTGTTCACACCCGCATATACTCCGGGAACAACGAAAGGATCTTCAGCCGCAGCCTCAGGGAGTGTCACAGTTTTGCCGTCATTCTCCGCAATAAAGGTGAATGTATATTCATCACCGCTGTTCTCGAATTTTCCTACAGTGTAACCCTTGTCATCGGGGTGAACCGACATCTTTGATGTATCATCGGGGCTTCCGAAATGAAAGGCGACCTCATCGAAATTCTGTTCGTAAGAGAACGGAAGTCCGCTATTGCCGTCAAAAGTTTCGGTATGACCCGATGCAGCATCTTCAAAATAGTACAGAGAATCGATCTCTCCGTTCTTTACAGCCGCATAGATACCTTTTGAAAAATATCCCTCCGAAGCAGTATCGCCGCTGTCGGCAGTATTCTCTTCCGCTGCTGTGGTACTGTCAGCTTTTGTTGTATCATCTGTTTTTGCTTCTTCTGTGGCAGATGTTGTTTCTGTCGCCGATACCGAAGCGGCAGCTTCTGAGGTCGAAGCCCCTGAAGTGTTTTTCTGACCGCATGAGGACATTGCGAGCAATGCCGCACATAAAGCAGCTGTCAGAATGATCTTTCTGTTTTTCATTAGCTTTCTCCTTCTTTCTCCGGTGTTCTCTCCGGATCATATATCTTGTATATAGTTCTATTTCATTATAGTAGTTTTAGTATGCAATGTCATTGACCACTGTGGTCAATGCATAAATTTTAAGGCAAAAATATGTACATCTTCACAAATTTCGGTATGAAAACATATATGATTTCCGGCAAGCATATACTCATCGGGGCATTTTGTCTGCATCACACATAAATGCGTTTCAGTTTAAGAGGACCTCTGATAATAAATGTACCTGACATCGGTTATCTCCAATGTCAGGTACAGCTTATATTTCCGAATAATTCTTTACCAGAGGTTCGATCTGTTCAGCCATATTGTCGATGTTTTCAAAAAGCACACTTTTGGTAGTTCCAAGCTCATTTGCGCGCTCTATATGTTCGCTGACGCTCTGATACTGCTCACTTATACGCTCAAACGCATTGTTTACATCATTAAGCTCCACGCCTGCCTCGCTGGCTGCATTCGTTATCTGATCCTGCACGGCGTCCGCGCCGCCCGCAGCCTGATTTATGCTGGCAAAAGTGCTGTTTGCGGATTCAAGATCAGTCATATTCTTGTCCAGAGCCTCAGATGTCTTTGTGATGCTCTCATTGAATCTTCCGGTATATGAATTGACTTTCTCGATCGCCTTATCCACCTCAGACACCATGATCTTTATCTGCTCCGCAAGCCTTTTTACCTCTATGGCAACAACAGCAAAGCCTTTTCCGCCGTCTCCGGCTCTTGCGGCTTCGATAGACGCATTTATCGCAAGTATATTGGTCTGATCCGCAATTCCGGTAATGGACTTTGTGTATTCGGCGATCTCCTTCACAGAGGCAATAAGTCCGGAGAATATCTCATTCATCTCGCCGAAATCGCTTTTCACAGTCTCCGAGCTCGAACGAAGAGTCTCCATGTGCATCTGAGCGTCGCCAACGGTCTGTGCAATATCATTTTTTACAGTATCGAACTGCCCTGCCGCATTTCCGAGTGAACTGAATACTTCAGCAAAATGCGACATCTTCTCTTTCAGTTCTTCATCACGCTGGAGGACCGTTTCAAACGAATCCTGTATCATGCGGAGTTCTTCAAGTGAGGAAACTTCTTTCTGAGCAAGCTCCTTTTTTGAATCTTTTATACTGTTTGCGATACCAACAAGCGGATAATAATCCGGTTTGGCATTATGATTTTTCTTGTTTCCGATCATTGTTTTCCCTCCGTATCACCCGAATACCACACAGCTCATGGTCTGGTTGATGAACTGGTCGTTATAATGCTCGCCGTTTCCGACAAAGCCGCAGAAACTTCCGAGGCTGCTCATTGATTTCAGGTAGCTCCCGAGGAAGTTGTGTTCTTTGAAATAAAGATATCTGAAAGCGCAGTTTACCGCGAATACACCGGAGATATTGCTGAAATCCGCACGTATCCGTGAGATAGTTTCCGCCGCGATCTCGGAGTGATCTCCTATTTCAAGAAGAGTAAGAACATCAGAATCATTTACCTGCCTGTAGCAGCAAAGTCCGTTGCCGGAAGGCTCTTTCAGAGAGATGATGCAGATCTCGTTTCCGGTGATCTTACCGAAAGGATTTGAGAAAGTCTGCTTCGAGATATCACGCTCTGTGATCCCGAACTCATTCATATAGACGGTCTTGGCGGGTTTTCCGTTCAGCTCGCCTATGTAATATCTGCTCCTGTCGGTACCGCTTGCAATAAAGCGTCTGTTATCCATGGGGCGGTACAGGTTCTCCTTATATACCTTTACCTTGCCTGTCTCGTTGCGCACGATAGCGTAGGCACAGGCATCCTGATAAACGGTTCCGTTCACAGACACTTTTCCGTCGAACGCTGTTCCGCCCATAAGAGAAATTCCCGACTTTTTCAGCACTGTGTTCATTGCCGCAATAGTCATGGCATCATTTCCGGAGCACAGGTCGATACATACGGAATTATGGCTGTTTGCGCTTACACTGCGGACATTGTTCTCAAACTCGTGTATGTCACGCATGGGCATTGTCGAAACTGATCTGAGCACACCGGCTACGGCTTTTACGCCGGACATTGCGACTATCCCGACACCGCCTTCACGCAGGGTGCTGCCGTAGAAGTGTCCGGTGGTTCCGATACTTGGAATATTCGGGTATTTTGCTCTGAGTTCCGCAACGTGCTTTTCAAACATATCGCCGTTTGATATCATTATAATCAGATCAGCGCCAGAAACATTTCCGAGTATAGATCTGAGATCACCGTTATCACTTTTATAATATGACTGTTTCAATTTAATACGTCCTTTCAGAAAGATAAAAAAGATTTATATAGCTATTATAGCACATATTAACTAATTTTTCAAGCAGAAATTAATATTTTTCATTAAAAATTGTAGTGTTACAATAGATGTGAGACCAAAAGTCAAAAAAACAATAGAAAAAGTGATCGAAATCTGTTAAAATAGAGTTGCCACACCATACTCAACAGAAAGGAAACGATCACTTT
>CAMOKN010000066.1 GCA_946617595.1 uncultured Clostridia bacterium | reverse complement strand
TCGTCTTCGACACGGCTGCCACATTTTCTCTTTTCAAAGCGGTTTTTAGAGGTACCCTAAAAAGAAAGATCACGATAACGCCGGAGTCATCGTGATCTGTTTTTAATCCGAAAATCTGAAAACTATCATTCTTTCTATCATTTTATCGTTTACCGACAGGATCACGAAACGAAGATCCTTATAATCGACGTGCGGCTTCTTGTCCGAATCCTCAGGCAGTTCTTCCGGCAGATATTCGAGCTGATCTATTACAAATCCGGATATAGTTTCATAATCGTGATCTTCGGGCAGTGAATACCCGAAAAGCTCCAGCACATCATCAGGGTCGGCTTCGCCGCTTATTTCGTATTTTTCTGAGCCGATCTTTTTTATTTCCGCACTTTCGGAGTCGTACTCGTCCTGAATGTTACCCATGACCGATTCGATTATATCTTCAAGTGTGACTATGCCGGCTGTACCTCCGTATTCATCGACTACCACAGCCATTCCGGACTTTGCGGTCGTCATTATCCTGAACGCATCGCTGCACGTACAGCTTTCCGGGACATACACGGTTTCACGTATGAATTCCTTCAGATCGAATGAATCAAGCTCATTGTCTCCGATAAGGCAAAGCAGATCTTTGACTATTATGACACCTATTATTTTGTCGATGCTTTTCTGATATACCGGCAGTCTTGAAAATCCCTTGTCGAGCGCAATATAGATTATATCGTCAAGCGTAGAATTTTCGTCGATCGCAGTGATATTCACCCTGTGCGTCATTACATCGTCCGCGCGCAGATCGTTGTATTCAAATACATTGCTTATGAGCATTGCCTGATCGTCCTCTATGGTACCGCTTTCGTTTCCGGCATCTACCATAGACATGATATCATCTTCGGTGACATCATCTCCGTAATTCTCACCGATCGCCTTTTTAAGTATGAATGTCAGTCCCTTGTTCAGCAGAACAAGCGGAAAAAGCAGTATCTCTGCCGGTTTTATCTTTCGTTTTCGCCCGTCGGATTCCATATACTGTTCCTTTCGATATTTTTACAAGTTCAATTATTTCAAGCCGAAAAATCTTTCGGCATTTTCATTGCATATCCTTACAGTTTCTTCGAGAGAAAGTCCCTTTATTTCAGCAAGTTTCTCGGCGGTGTGGATAATTAATCCGCTGTCGTTTCGTTCACCCCTGTGCGGGACGGGTGCCATATACGGGCTGTCCGTTTCGAGCATTATCCTGTCGATCGGAATATACGCGCATGCCTCTGCGGCTTTTTTTGCGTTTTTGAAAGTGATAAGTCCGGTAAAGCTTATCATCATTCCGTATGAAAGGATCTCTTTTGCAACTTCTGTACTTCCGGAGAAGCAGTGCATTACTCCGTTCGGTCTGAATTCGCGGAGAATATCGAGCATTTCTTTCGTGCAGTCTCGTGAATGTACGCATACCGGCATACCAAGTTCTTTCGCAAGTACGGGCTGTTCACGGAAAAAACGTATCTGCCGCTCACGGTCAGATCCTTCCCAGTGATAGTCAAGACCGATCTCACCTATTGCAACAGCTTTTTTGTGCATTGCGAGAGTTCTGAGTTCTCTGAGATAGTCATCGCGTTCGTCGGTACAGTTTTCCGGGTGAACTCCGACTGCCGCGAAAACATTTTCAAACTTTCCGGCTATTTCAAGAGATCGTCTGCTGCTTCCGAGATCACAGCCGAGTGTTATGATCTTTTCGCATTTTTCGGAAAGAAGCGTTCCGAGCAGCTCGTATCTGTCGCTGTCAAACGCTTTATCATCATAGTGTGAATGTGTATCGGTTATCTTAATCATCTGAGTCTCCTTACACTGTCACGTTCAACCAGCTTTCCGGTGATAAGGACTCTTCCGCATCTGAAAGAGTTGTCGTTTATCTTTTTTATGATTATATCGACCGCATGGCTTGACATTTCATAACTGTTTGCGTCGATCGTTGTTATCCTCGGTGTCGAGATCGTGGAATAAATGTGATTGTCATATCCGACTACCGAAATATCATCGGGAACTTTCAGCCCCTTTGATCTTAGCTGGTTCACGAGCGTATAAGCGGCTTCATCGCAGTTGCAGACAAATGCGGTCGGCAGCTCGTTCGGCAGATTGTATTCGGTAAAAGCGATACCGTCGGCGCGTCTGTCTTCGATTATCCATGAAGAATTTATCCTTATGCGGTTTTCGAGGTGCGCTTTATAGTATCCGAGATATCTGTCCTGTATGCTCGATGTTGAATTTACAGACCCGATAAACCCTATGCGCCTGTGACCGAGCCCGATGAGATAATTCGTGATAGTGTAAGAACCGAAGAAATTATCTGCAATTACTGTTTCAACATCGCTGCGTGCGCTGTAGAAATCGAGGAAAACAGTCGGAACTTCAAGTGACAGCAGGGCGTTTACATACGAATTTGAGAACTGTCCGAGAACTATGATGCCGTCTGCCTTTCTGTCCGAAACGGATTTCGGCATCTCGCAGGTACTCTCATCATCGTCTGAGATCACTTCGAGGATCCCGTAATAATTCTGCTTCTGGAGAAGCTCAACGATATAGCGGTACATTACCCAGTAAAACGCGCTTGCATCGTGTATGAAATGCTTTGCGACAACAATGCTTATACTGTATGTGAGGTCGTCCTTTATGTTTTTTGATGAACCCGAAAACCGGTACCCCATTTCATTAGCCTTGCGCTTTATCTGTTCTCTCAGTTCGCTTCCGACACCGTCCTTGTCACCGAGTGCCTTTGAGACAGTTACAGTGCTTACGCCTATCTCTTTTGCGATATCGCTCATTGTTACGGCTTTTTTTATCATTGCTTCACCTCATCTGTACAAAACAAAAGAACGGAACAACATACTATATAGTAATTTTAAGTTAAAAAATAACTTTTGTAAATTAATTTATTGCACAAATATTAATTAAGCGCTGGCGTATATCTTGTTTATTATCAACAATGATATTAAGCTCTCGGTTTATTTCAGTACATTTTTTTCCGTATCAAAAAAATGACCAATAAATTTGTTTATTGTGCATATTGATATAATATAACATAATATGGTATAATTTATAAGTATAATACTGTCAAAGCACAGATGTTCACTTATTTCTTGCTTGTGAACAAATATAAATTGTATGGGCGGGAAAAGAAATTGAGTATAACTATAAAAGATGTCGCAAAAGCTGCAAATGTTTCTGTAGCGACAGTTTCAAGAGTCCTTAATAATAAATCAAATGTTTCTGATGAAGCTATCGAAGCTGTAAACCAGGCTGTAAAGGCTCTCGGTTACAGTCCTAACTTTCTCGGAAGAGATCT
The DNA here is from genome assembly GCA_946617595.1 of uncultured Clostridia bacterium. Taxonomy (GTDB): domain Bacteria; phylum Bacillota; class Clostridia; order Oscillospirales; family Ruminococcaceae; genus Ruminiclostridium_E. The sequence continues at coordinate 9,727 of CAMOKN010000066.1, read as the reverse complement.
CCGAAAGAGTGAGACAAGAAGAATACTCGCTATCATCGCTTCGACCGAACAGAGCTTCTATTCCGAGGTGCTCAGGGGAATGGAAGAGGCTGCATTCGCAAAGGGGTATGATGTTCTTATTGCAACTACCCGTGATGACCCGAAACATGAGATGCACCTGCTCGGAATGCTGTTCTCGCGTTCGGTTGACGGTGCGGTGCTGCTCGGGCCAAAGCTCGGAGCGCAGGAAATATCCGATCTTGCACGGAACCACAATATCGCAATGTGCCTTGAACGACTTGATAACTGCAACGTTCTTACTGTTACGATCGACAACGTGAAAGCCGGTCACGACGCGGTGAATTACCTCATAAGCAAGGGCCGCCGCCGTATCGGGCTCATTACGACAAAACAGCGCAGCCAGTCGTCTGTTGACAGAGAAAAGGGTTATCGTCAGGCACTCGAAGAAAACGGCATCGGATATGACGAAGAACTTGTATATTACGGAAGTTATGAGTCTGAATCCGGAACAAAGGGCTGTGAGGCGCTGATGAAGCTCGATAATAAGCCGGACGCTATTTTTGCTATCTCGGACACTATCGCTATCGGTGCTATGAACCATGCGATTTCGGCTGGTATCGACATCGGCAAAGAAGTGCTTTTCTTCGGTTTTGATGATATCCAGTATTCCCATATCTTCGTGCCGCATCTTTCAACAGTAAGACAGCCTTGCTTCATGCAGGGTAAGCTTGTTGTCGAAAAGCTTATCGAAAATATGAAATCCGATGAACCCGACCGATCATTATATATGCTTCCTCACAGTCTTATCCTGAGAGATTCGACCGGTGACTGATAAACGTATTTCGGAGAACTATATGGAAACAATAATACCGAGAATAAAATTCAGAACACAAGGAGATCCCGGAAAATGGGAAAGCACCTGTCTCCCGATAGGAAACGGCTATATGGGTGCAACTTTCTTCGGCGGTATAGGGCGCGAAACTGTTGTTCTGAACGAAAAAACGCTGTGGACAGGCGGACCTTCGCAGAGCCGTCCGGGTTATAACGGCGGAAACCGCAAAGGTGCCTATACTTCGGTGAAAAAAGTGCAGGAGCTGCTTGCGGCAGGTAAGTACGACGAAGCGGTTGCATTGCTGCCGGAACTTACCTGTGAAACAGGAGACGGTTTCGGCGCGTATCAGTGCCTTTGCAATGCTGTGTTTGACTTTCCGGGCATCGAAATCGGAAATGTAACGGAATATGAACGCTCGCTCGATCTTGAAAGATCTGAGTACAGATGCAGCTTCACCTGTGACGGGAAAAGATATGAACGCAGAGCATTCGCGTCATATCCGGCAAAAGTCATCTGTATGCAATTCTGCCGGCAGAATGAAGATCAGGGCAGTATAAGTTTCAGACTTTCTCTTGATAAAATACAGGACGGCGGAAATGTAAGTGTTTCCGGAAACAGGCTCGACTATTACGGTTCTCTTATCGACAACGGGCTTCGCTATCATGCCGCGTTCTTTATTGCAAATGACGGCGGGGAGATCTCCTGTACTGACAACAGCATTTCTTTGACAGATGCACGTGAAGCGGTAATATATTTTACCGCTGCGACCGATTATTCTGACAGTTATCCGTCCTACAGAAACGGAAAAGATCCTGCCGATGCTGTGAACGAAGTTCTTTCACGGTTTGAAAACAGATCTGTGGGATATGTCAATGATGTTTTTGAAGAGCATTTCAGAGATCATACCGCACTTTTCGGACGCACAAAGCTGTCTTTCAACGATGTTCACGGCGATATCCCCGATATAGAGACACTGCTGAAATGCTATAAGGAAGGCGACAGCAGAGCCGCGGATATCCTCGAACCGCTGTACTTTCAGTATGGCCGCTATCTGCTGATATCCTCTTCACGAGAAGGTTCGCTCCCTGCAAATCTTCAGGGTGTCTGGAATGAGAGCAATATGCCGCCGTGGTGCTGCGATTACCATATAAACGTAAATTTACAGATGAACTACTGGGGCGCTTTCAGTACAAATCTTCACGAAACAGCAAAACCGCTTGTAAGGTTTCTCGACAGTATGCGCGCACCCGGACGGATTACCGCGAAAGAATACTACAATATCTCATCTGATGACGAACACCCCGAAAACGGCTGGATAGCGCATACGCAGTCAACACCGTTCGGCTGGACTTCGCCGGGCTGGGAATTTTACTGGGGCTGGTCAACGGCTGCTGTCGCGTGGCTGATGCTCAATATACTCGATTATCCTGATTTCACCTGTGACGATGATTATACCGTAAAGCAGATATATCCGATACTGCGTGAGACTGCACGTTTCTATACGCAGTGGCTGATATGGGACGAGAAACAGCAGAGACTCGTTTCTTCACCCACATATTCGCCTGAGCACGGTCCCGTCACTGTCGGCAACACCTACGAACAGTCGCTTATCCTTGAGTTTTATGAGCGCTTTGTAAGATTCCGTAAACAGTTTTCCGAAGACAAGGAGCTTTTTGATAAGGCGGAGGAACAGATGAAGCTGCTGAAACCTTTCTCTGTAAGCAGTACAGGTCTGCTGAAAGAATGGTTTGAAGAAGACGAACCCGGTTTTGACCGCTCAAAGATACAGAAGAATCATCGTCATATCTCGCACCTTATGAGTCTTTATCCCGGCAGCCTTATCAATAAAGGAACACCTGAACTTATGCAGGCTGCTGTTGCGACAATGAACGACCGCGGCGATGAATCCACAGGCTGGGCAAGAGCATACAAACTCAATCTCTGGGCAAGGACAGGTGACGGCGAGCGTGCGTATAAGCTGCTGCACGGACTGCTTACAGACTGCACTTACCCTAATCTCTGGGATTTCCACCCGCCGTTCCAGATAGACGGTAACTTCGGCGGCAGCGCCGGTATAGCTGAAATGCTGCTGCAAAGCCATGAAGTATGTGAGCAGGGTTATATAATAGATGTTATACCGTCTGTTCCCGCAAAATGGTCTGACGGCAGATTTGAAGGACTCTGTGCAAGAGGAGGTCATACAGTTTCCGCAGAATGGGCAGGAGGAAAAGTTTCCGGCATTACTATAACAGCCGGAGATAACTGCGCTCACACGGTAAACGTAAGGACCGGACTTTCAGATGTCACTGACAGCGACGGAAGAAAAGTATTCTCCGAAAGAAAAAACGGTTATCTTACCTTTGAGACTCACAGCGGAAAAACATATACTATAAGCTAAGGCTATACCGCACAAATAGCGTGCGGAGATCGCGCTGTGCGTTTATTTATTTAATAATAACGGAAAGAAAGGGAGTTTCTTATGTCCGAAAAGCTTTTTAACGACAACTGGAGCTTCATGCTCAAAGAAGTCGGTTCAGATCTGTCCGATGTTTTGGACGAAGAAAGCTGGCATGATGTTGAGATACCTCATGACTGGCTGATCGGCGATACGTCCGACCTTTACAGATCAAACGACGGCTGGTACAGAAAGAAGTTCAATATCGTTTCACTGGACGACAATGATGTTTATATCCTTCGCTTCGACGGAGTATATATGGACAGCACAGTCTTCGTGAACGGTAACGACGCTGGCGGCAGGGAATACGGATATTCCTGCTTCTCACTCGATATTACAAATTATCTTCGCGAGGGCGAAAATGAGATATATGTAAGAGTACGGTATCAGTCGCCGAATTCACGCTGGTATTCCGGAGCCGGAATTTACAGAAATGTTTACCTTCGTAAGACAGACAGGCTCCATATTGCCGAAAACGGAGTCTATATCTCATCAAGAAAATACGGCGACAGCAATAAATGGATAGTGATAATCGAGACTGAGAGCAGCGGAGGAGACTGTGAAACAGTACACCGGGTATTGGACAGCAAAGGCAGAAAATGCGCTGAAGTTTCCGGAAAGCAGACAGACGGTTTCTCACGGCTGGCTTTCTACGCGGTAAATCCGGGTGAGTGGGATCCCGAAAACCCCGTTTCATATAAAATGGTCACCGAGATTATTTCCGACGGAGAGGTCAAAGATTCGGTCACAAATATCTTCGGGTTCCGAACGCTTGAATTTGATCCGGATAACGGGTTCTTAATAAACGGTAAACGCACAAAGATACACGGTGTCTGCCTGCATCACGACCTCGGCTCACTCGGTGCCGCAATGAATAAAGCGGCCCTCAGAAGACAGCTGAAGATCATAAAGAGCTACGGCGCAAACGCGGTAAGAACTGCCCATAATATGCCTGCGAGAGAACTGATAGATCTCTGCACCGAAATGGGACTTATGGTTGACAGCGAATGTTTCGATATGTGGGAATGCCCTAAGACAGAGTTCGACTACGCGCGCTTCTTCAAAGACCGTTACATGGACGATGTAAAGAGCTGGATAACCCGTGACCGCAACGCGCCCTGCATCATAATGTGGAGCATCGGAAACGAGATATACGATACCCATAAGGACGAGCATGGACTTGAGATAGCTAAGATGCTGACTGCCGAGGTCAACAAGTACGACAAGTACGGAAATGCCTCATGCACTATCGCCTCAAATTTCATGCGGTGGGGAAATGCTCAGAAAGTGGCGGATCATCTGAAGCTTGCCGGCTATAACTATGCCGAGGATCTTTACGACGGTCACCACGAAGCGTATCCGGACTGGTTCATTTACGGCAGCGAAACTGCATCGACTGTACGTTCAAGAGGGATATATCACTTCCCGGCAGACACATCTATACTCACACACAGCGATATGCAGTGCTCAGACTACGGAAACAGCGTCGTAGGCTGGGGAAAATCCAGCGAAAAGGCTATTATAGATGACAGAGACAGGGATTTCTGCGGCGGTCAGTTCGTATGGACCGGATTTGATTATATCGGCGAACCCACACCGTACAGCTCGAAGAATTCATACTTCGGCATCGTTGATACTGCCGGATTCCCGAAAGACTCATATTATCTTTACAAAGCCGCATGGCTCGGAAAAAAAGCTGAACCGTTCGTTCATATAATGCCATACTGGGATTTCAACATCGGCGAAGAGATCGCTGTAAGGACTTACTCGAATATGAGCGATGTCGAGCTGAAATACAACGGCAGAAGCCTCGGCAGACAGCACGTTGATCCTGAGCATGGCGACAAGCTGTACTGCGAGTGGACTCTGCGCTACAGGAAAGGTACTATTATCGCAACTGCATTTGATGATAACGGAAATGCGGTTGCCGAGGAGACGGTAAGCTCATTCGGAGATCCCGAAAGCATAGATGCCGCTCCCGACAAGTATATAATGAATGCAGACGGACGCGATCTGATCTTCATTGAAATAAACGTTGTGGATAAAAACGGCATTGTTGTTGAAAATGCAAGAAACAGGATCCGCGTGACGGTTGACGGTCCCGCAAGGCTCGTGGGACTCGATAACGGTGACAGCACTGATTATGACAGCTATAAGGGCGATAACCGCAGACTGTTCAGCGGCAAGCTGCTGGCTATAATCGAATCCACTCTTGAACCCGGCGAGATCACCGTAAGTCTCAGGAGCGAAGGGCTCTGGGGAAAAGAGATCAACCTCACCTCCCTTGAATGTGATACTCCTGAGGGCATTTCGGTAGTCAAAGAATATTATCCGAAAAAGACAGAGGAATACAGAAAAGAGATCCCTCTGCGGAAGATAGAGCTTTATGCAACGCGCAGTATGCTCGAACCGGAGACACCGGCAGCCGGTGTTACCGCAAAATTCTTCCCGGAGAACGCGGATTATAAAGATGTTGAATACAGCTGCATACTCCCGAACGGTACTCCTATCGCACTTTCTGAAATAGAGATCACTGAATACGGCGCAAAGATAAGCGGAAAGAGAGACGGCAGCTATGTGATACGCGCAAGCTGCAATAACGGTACGGATATTCCGCAGATATATTCGGAGATACACATGATGAACAGCGGCTTCGGAGATCTTTTCACCGATCCTTATTCATTCGTATCTGTTTCGCTTGCTTCTTTCAGCAACAAGCCCTATAATCTTGTTGAAAAGAATGCGGTAAGCACCGGAAATGATAGAATGGTATTCGGATTTGGTAATATTGATTTCGGTGCAAGCGGTTCGGACACTCTGCTGTTCAGCTGCGGATTCACAGAAGGAGATTCGACTGCCGTTGAACTCTGGTCTGGTGATCCGGACAACGGCGGTAGTCTTATCGAGACATTTGAGATCAGGAACAACGGACTGTGGGGAAGCTTTGAGCCGCAGAAATTCAAGCTTTCAAGAAGATTGAAGGGCAGCATGACTATCTCGTTTGTTATCAACAAGCGAATGATATTCGGAGGATTTGAGTTCATAGCAGTGAACCGTGCGTTCGACAGGCTGACTCCTGCCGACAATGATGAGATCTACGGCGATGAGTACAATGTTTCGGGATCCAGGATAGTTGATATCGGAAATAACGTGCTTATCACCTTCAAGGGGCTTGATTTCGGAGAAGGTGCAAACAGCATAACGATCTCCGGCAGAACTACAAACGCTCTGAACTCGATACAGCTCAGATATACCGGAGAAGACGGTGTGCAGCATACTCAGCTTCTTGAATTTTCGCAGACTTTTGATTATGCCGAGCAGGGATTTCCGCTTGAGACGATAAGCGGAAAGAACGATGTATCGTTTGTATTCATGCCGGGCAGCAAGTTCGATTTTGACTGGTTCAGATTCAGGCAGTAAGATGCACGATAACGTATTTTTCCTATAAAAAGATAACCCCGGCAGTTCAGTTTAGTGAACAGCCGGGGATTTGTTGTGATTTTATTTTTTCCCGATCGCGGACAGCTTATCGTTGATCTCTTCAATGCTCATTCTGAGATAATCAAAATCATTTTTCATTTTCTCAATAGTATGCTTTAAAGAGCGGTCGTCCAAGTCATTGTAGAAAGTATTTTTTGAAATAATGTCTGAATTATATGTCTTTATCGTATTAATATGCTCTGTGCTGAATCCGGTAAATTCGGCGATATCCTCGATCTTAACGGTTTTCAGGCCAAGAAGGTCCATTGCGTCTCTTATACGCAAATCACGGAACAGATTTTCTTTATATCTCTGATATTCTTCTTCTGTCATCTGTGTCATAAAATTCCTCCTCATAAAAACAAAAAGTGCGCAGCTCAGAGCCACGCACCTGTAAAAATGCTCAGCTCTTATTGCTGCGACACAACTGTTTTCACACTACCCATAGGTTTACGAAAAACAGAGCTTACACTTTTACCAATAAAAGTGTAAACCTATGGGCGGCATATATTCAGTTGTGTCGCAGCTTTATTATACCATATATGTCAAAAAATTGCAATAAAAAATTAATATAAAAAATTTTCGGAAAACGATTGAAAAAATCATATAAATATAGTATAATATATGTGTATGTTTAGAATCGTGAGCCCCTATGACGCTTACGGTACGATCAACTGAAAGGATTTAAGCTTATGCCACAGGAGTTTTCAGTATCACTCGACAGAATTATCAAAGAAAATGAGCTTGAAGTGCTGTATTGCCCCGGAAAGCCGGAGGATATCAATGTCAGGAGCAATGATGTGAACCGTCCCGGTCTTCAGCTCGGCGGTTTTTATGAGTATTTTGACAATTCAAGAATACAGATACTCGGTAAATCAGAGTATGCCTATATGGAACACAGATCAGAGGAAGAAAGACGAAATTCTTTTGAAACACTGTTCGCACAGAAGCCTCCGGCTGTTGTCATCGCGAGAGGTCTTGAGCCGCACCCCGAGATAATCCCGCTCGGCGAGAAATATGAAGTATCTGTCCTTCGCAGCCATGACAGCACCTCTGCATTCATGGCAAGGCTGATAGCTTTCCTTAACCTGAACCTTGCACCCCGTATCACAAGACACGGTGTTCTTATTGAGATCTACGGCGAGGGCGTTCTTATACTTGGCGACAGCGGTGTAGGAAAAAGCGAAACTGCTATAGAGCTTGTAAAAAGAGGTCACAGACTCGTTGCGGACGATGCAGTCGAGATACGCAAGACATCGAATATCACACTTGTCGGAAGTTCTCCCGATAATATCAGGCACTTCCTAGAACTCAGAGGCATCGGAATAATCAATGTCCGTCAGCTCTTCGGTATGGGTGCAGTCAAAGTTGCCGAGAAAATAGATATGGTAGTTGAGATAGAACCGTGGAATCCCGAAAAGATCTACGACAGAATGGGAATGGATAACCACTATATGTCAATTCTCGGTGTCAAGGTTCCATACCTCACTATCCCCGTAAAGCCCGGAAGAAACCTTGCGGTCATTCTTGAAGTTGCCGCTATGAACAACAGACAGAAGAAAATGGGCTACAACGCTGCTCAGGATCTTCTGGATAATCTCGGACTCAGCATGGAAGGTGCTGATACTGTCACAAAATACGATACATAAAGAAGGAAAATAATTGGAAAGTCATAAACTCAGCTTTGTTGCAGATATGCATACCCATACGGTCGCATCGACCCATGCATACAGCACGATCACTGAAAACGCGGTCTGGTGTTCACAGCACGGCGTAAAATATCTCGGAATGACCGATCATGGCGTAGAGCTTCAGGACGCTCCGGATACATGGCATTTTGAAAACCTGAAAGTTCTTCCGGATTTTCTTTCGGGCGTCAGGGTCTTCAAGGGCATTGAAGCGAATATTCTCGATACTGACGGTAACATAGATATCTTCCCGGAAAAAGAAGCTGTATATTATAACATTCTCGAATGGGTAAATGCCTCACTGCACGTTCCGACATTTGCTCCTTCTACAAAAAAGGACCACACAAAAGCATACCTGAATGTGCTGAAAAACAGATATGTCGATGTGATCTGCCATTCAGAATCACCAAAATACGATTATGATATCGACGAGGTGACAAAAGCCTGCGCAGAATACGGACGGCTGATCGAAATAAACGAATGCAGGCTCGGACGCGGCGGTGTCTCGGTCGAACGATATAAAACGATACTTGAAAGCTGTGAGAAAAACGGCACAAACATAATCGTGAACTCCGATGCTCATTTCTACACACATATAGGACAGTTTCCGCTTGCGGAAAAGCTCATAAGCGATATGGGATTTCCGGAATCACTGATAATAAACACCAATGAAGAAAGATTTCTGAAATATCTCGATTCAAGAAAAAGAAGAACAGGAAAGGACAGATAAACAATGTACAACATAGGTATTGATCTCGGAGGAACCAATATAAAGGTAGGAGTTGTCGATGAAAATTATAATATAGTCGGACGTTCAAATGTAAAGACTAATCTTCCGAGACCGTCGGAGGAAGTTGCTGAAAGCATTGTCGAAGCGGTGGAGCTTGCCTGCGGTGACGCAAATATCAAGATATCCGATGTAAACAGCGTCGGAATAGGCACTCCGGGTGTCGCAAACAGAAATTCGGGAATAGTTCTCCATTCAAACAACCTCGGATTCAACAATTTTCCGCTCGGAAAAATACTAAGTGAAAAGCTCGGTACACACGTTTATGTAGAGAATGACGCAAATGCCGCTGCTTTCGGAGAAGTTGTGAACGGTGCCGGAAAGGGATATAAGAACGTTGTTGTTATCACTCTCGGCACAGGTGTGGGCGGCGGAATAATCATCGACGGAAAGATCTATACCGGATTCAATTTCTGCGGCGGAGAAGTCGGACATCCCGTTATCGAGTACGGCGGAAGACAGTGCTCATGCGGAAGAAAAGGCTG
>CAMOKN010000065.1 GCA_946617595.1 uncultured Clostridia bacterium | reverse complement strand
TGGATATGCGCACCGGAAAGCTTGTGGGATTTGAGGCACTTTGCCGCTGGATCCACGACGGCAGGTTCATTTTCCCGGATCAGTTCATACCGGTTCTTGACAAGGAAGGGCTTATCCACGAGCCTGACATAACGATCTTCCGTGAGACCTGCTCAGCGATAAAGCGCTGGAAGGATATGGGGCTGAACCCGCCGAGAATATCATCGAACTTTTCCCGCAAGAACCTTTTCATAGAGGATATCGAGGACAAGATCAGCAGCACCATAGAGGAAAACGGCATTTCAGTCGGCGATGTTGAGATAGAGATAACCGAAAGCGTACAGGAATCCGAGACAGCGCGTCTTATCTCATTTGTCCGCAGTCTCAAGGAGCGCGGTCTGCATATTTCGATAGATGATTTCGGAACCGGTTATTCCTCGCTTATGCTGATACATAACATTGACGCAGATGTTATAAAGATCGACAAGAGCTTTGTTGACGAGATACCCGGGGACAAGAAGTCCGAGGTGCTTATCGAGAGCATCATCAGCATTGCCCGCAACCTCAATATGTCTGTCATCGCAGAGGGTGTTGAGACAGCGGAGCAGGGCAGATCGCTTTTAAATCTCGGCTGTGAGAACGCACAGGGCTATTATTACAGCAAGCCGGTCGATTTTGAAGCGGCAACCGAGATAATCCGCAAAGGCTTCTTCGAGCCCATAGCCTGATCATAAACATAGACAAATTCACAATGCACAATTCACAATGCACAATTGTGGAGCGCGCTTTGCGCGCATATCTGAATCGTGACGAAATTACATGATTTTGTCGACAGATAGATACAGATTTAGTATAAAAATCCCGCTGAAATCACATAAGTTTCAGCGGGATTATTTCTTTGTGAAGAGTCTTGTCAAGTTCCGTTTTACGGTCATTCGGGTCCAGCGTCACGCTGGCGCGATCCAGCCGCGCAGGCTGGCGCCGTCCGCGTAGGACAAGCGCGAAAGCGCAGATTCCCGTCAGCGCAGCTGCGGAGACTTGTCCGGAGCACCAATCTGCTGACGCTCGACGAGCTCGGCGAAAATGCCGCGTCTGGCGATAAGCTCCTCGTAAGTTCCGTCCTCGGCGATCCTGCCTTCGTCCATGACGATGATCCTGTCGCAGTTGCGTATCGTCGAAAGCCTGTGGGCAACCACGATTCTTGTGCAGTTCAGCCCGTCCAGTGATTCGGAGATCTTTTTCTGTGAGATGTTGTCGAGGGCGCTGGTGGCTTCATCAAATATCAGTATCTTCGGCTTCGGCGCGATCGCTCTTGCGATCATTATGCGCTGCTTCTGACCGCCGGATATGCCGCCCTGTCCCTCGCTGATGACCGTGTTCATGCCCATAGGCATGGCGCGTATGTCATCTGCTATGCCGGCTGTTTCCGCAGCTTCCCACGCTTCATCTACCGAAAGATGCGGCGCGGAGATCACTATATTCGAGTAGATGTCACCCTGGAACAGCGAACCGTCCTGTGTTACCGCACCTATCTTTTTGCGGAGTGAGTGCAGATCTATGCGGCTGATATCCTTTCCGTCATAGAAGACAGAACCTTTCTCCGGCATCTCAAAACCGAGCAGCAGCCTTATCAGCGTACTCTTGCCGCAGCCGGTCCTTCCGACTATCGCCACATACTCGCCGGGCTTTATCCTGAGATTCATTCCGTTTATTATATACGGTGAACGCTCGTCATATCTGAAATAAACATTGTTAAGCTCTATGCTTCCGGAGAGAGAAGATACGCTCTCCTTTTCGCCGGCGGATTCCGGCAAAGTCTCAAGTATCGGTGACGTGAGTTCAAGTATAGGACGTATCTCCGCACCCATTGTCAACACTTCCGCAAGTGCTTTGAAAGCTGCTGTCAGCATTCCGTATGATGCCGAAAACGCCATATAGTCGGAGGGGGATATGCCGGCTTTTACCGAAAGTGCATATATAACTATAATTCCGATAAGTGATACCGCGAGATTAACGGCACTGCTTATTTTAAGAAACAGAGGAGGGTCATATAAAAGCTCTGCCCCCTCCGCATAGTGTGCAGCCCATTTTGCAAATGCACGCTTTTCCGACCCGGAAAGCTTTATCTTCTGCACTCCCTTTATAAGCGAATATGTAAGACCGCTGAGCTTTGCCGAATGCTCAACTTCGCGTCTCGTGATCTTCAGTTTCATATATGCGGTGATGAGCGAGACCGCCAGAGTCGCAGTCATTACGAGGACTGCCGGCAGCACAAGCTCCGGTGCAAACCGGAATATCTGCCCGATGAATATAAGCGAGAATACCGATGTTATACTTGTGGAGAAAATACCCTCTACTAAAAGGGAGCAAAGCCGTTTTACCGAACGGACACGGTTTGCGAGCTCGCCGGCGGTGAATTTCCGGAAGAACTCCGCAGGGAGCCGCAGGAGTCTCATCATCATCGACGACTCCAATGCAAGCATCAGCTTATTTTCCGTACTTGTGACCGAAAGCTGCTCCACAGCCTTGAATATGTGCGATGATATCGCGGTACACAGAAGAAAGAACGCTGTCCCCCACAGTATATTTACATTTCCCTCCGTCAGAACGAATCCGGTCAGTATCTTTGTTATGATCGGTATGAAAGTTCCTGCCAGTACCACAAGAAAATCCGACAGCAGATAGACCGCCAGATCGTTTGTGGTGTAGTTCTGCCGCATGAACCGGAAAAGGTCACCGAACCCGAGCTTCTTATCCGGCAGGGGACGGTAAAAGCATAATGCGTTCTTGGTGAAAAGACCGGCATTCCGTGAGCTTATCTTTTCCTCCCTGCCGCCGGATATGTACTTGTAGCCGCCGGTGAATTCCGGGATCGCCGCAACGGGAGCGCCGCTTTCCTTAAGATACAGTATCAGTGGACCGAAGGAGTCCTTATACCATTT
>CAMOKN010000064.1 GCA_946617595.1 uncultured Clostridia bacterium | reverse complement strand
CATCGGGTGAGCCGTGCAGAATTTCGTCTGCTTCATATACATTCCGAGCGTGACATCGCTGTCGTCAATGCAGACTACCTTTTCGGGAGGAAAGTCTCCGAAATGCTCATTTACGATACGTTCCGCAAGAGCCGGCTTCTCATCATATTCAAGCGTATAGTAGCAGTGGCTTTCCGGTATCCCGTAAAGTCTTCCGAGCATCTCCGATTTCCACTTCTCATGCCCGTGAGGCTCTTTGGAAATGCAGAATATCCTGTCCGTCCCATGCTTCTGTATATAGTTGTACATAGGGATAAGCCGTTTGCAGTCGGCATAGATATTTACATCTCTGAACTCCGGCGTGAAGTCAAGTTCATGGTGCGCGTGGTATTCTCCGTAATTGTAGCTTGTGAGCGTTCCGTCAACATCGAACAGAACTACCGTATCGTCCTTATTCAGCAATTCCCATACCTTATTCATTCTTTTTCCTCCATTCAATACAAGCATTATACACCGGAAAACACCGTCTGTCAATTCCGTGATCTGTCTTTTCCCTGCTTCCTTACAAAATAATAAGTGCCGTCGTCGGAAAGGCTTTCTTCAAAGCTGTAACCGCTCCAGCGGAACTCTTTCGCCTGTTCGGGAGACTTTGCGTCTGTCTCTGCAAGGAACCGCACCATTTCTCCTCTTGCCATTTTGCAGTAAACGCCCTTCTGGACAACTTCCTCTTCATTTTCCGGCGAGGTCTCACCGAAAACAAATGTTATATATCTGTCACCGGGCTGAAGGTATTTTCCGATACACTTTGCGTACTGAGCAGATGCAAGATTGATTATGATACGGCTGTTATCAATGACCTCACGGTAAAGCAAGCCGCCCCAGAAATCATATAAGCTTCTGTAACCGTCAAGTCCGATCTTCGCATTCATTTCAAGCCGGTACGGCACTACCCCGTCCATCGGTTTCAAAACGCCGTAAAAACCGGAAAGGATACGGAGGTTCTTCTGGATATACTCATACTGATCTGTGTCAAAAACCGTCGAACCCATGTATGTATATTGTATCCCGTCATAAGCAAGTATCGCGGGAGTAAGCTCCCTATACAGATCCATTTTCGCAAACCGTTCGGAATTCAGAGCAGCTATCCTGTCATTGCATTCCCAGAGCTTCTTCTGCTCCTCATACGTCAGACCTGCGATCCATTGCTTCAGCGTCTCTGTCTTTTCCATAAAAACGGGTGTTCCGGTATTTCCGAATGTGTCTGTATCGACCCGCATCTGCTTTGCGGGTGCAATAATGATCCTCAAAATATGCGCTCCTTTATCTCTGCATAACAGTCTGCTATCTTCGTTACCGGGGGAATTCCCGATATCAATGTTACGAATACATCTTTGAAATTCTTTTCAAAAGCTCCGAAAAGCTTTTGCGCACAGCTGCCGGTCTTACGATCTCCACACTTTCGCCGTATTTCAGCACCCACAGACAGAACCTGTCATTTATACCGGCTTTTACGCGGACGAGAACGCTGTCCGCATTGTCACTGTCATCGCTGAAACTGCCGTATTCGCCCAGCTGTTCGAGCATCTCGTCAAGCAGATACCGCTTGACACGCAGTGTAACGTATTCGAAATGATCGGGAGCGAACATATCCGCAACAAATCCGTCATACTTCATGTCATCCGGGATCTTCTTCCGGCTCTTTGCACCGCTGACAATATCCTTCATGCGGTCGATGCGGTATGTGCGGAACTGCTCGTTTTCCTCGTTGAAGCAGCGCAGGTAGAAATGCTCGTCGAAGTAAACGACGCGTACCGGGATCATCTCGCGGCTCTTGCTGTAATAGTTCATCTGCTTTTTCGTGTCGAACTTGCCGTACTGGAAATTTATCTTACGGCGTTCGGAGATTATCCGGTGTATCTTGTCGAGATTTTCAAGCAGGTCAAGAGACGGCGCGGCGCTGCTGTTCAGCGATATACGGCTTATAAGATTGCGTATCTCAGCGTCTGTACACATACCCTCGAACTTGTGTATAAGCTTCTTTTTCTGCTCAGCGGAAAGGAACTTGTTGATCGAGATCGAATCCACCATAAAGCGTATCTCGTTGAATGTGAAGCCCTTGTCGATAAGGCTGTACATCGCAGTGTTATGCGGGCCGTTTACCCTTCGGATATCGTTGCCGGCTGCACAGAGCCTGTCTATATCCCGGCGTATGGTGAGCGGTGACACATCGGTAAGGTTCGCAGTCCTCGCAAGGTAATCCTGTATGTCCTTGCAGGTGGCACTGTGTTCCTCATCGGTGTTCCTGCACAGATAGTCATATATGTGGATTATACGTTCGTGTTCCATAAGCACGCCTCCGTGTTTTTCTGTATCAATTATACCACTTCGGACGCTGAAAATCAACAAAATGTATTGATAAATGAAGGAAAATGTGCTATTATTGTTTTATCATGAAACGGGTCACCGATGATATTCGGCGCAAAGGAGACGCAATGTACAGATACATACTTTTTGATCTCGACGGTACGCTGACCGATCCCGGTGTCGGGATAACAAACTCGGTCATGTATTCGCTGAGAAAATTCGGCATATCGGAAAGCGACAGGACCTCTCTGTACAGATTCATAGGTCCTCCGCTGAAAGAGTCGTTTGAGACTTTCTACGGCTTTTCGCGCGAACAGAGCGAGCTTGCGGTCAAGTATTACCGCGAATATTTCAAGGACACCGGAATATTTGAAAACACGGTGTATGACGGTATCACAGACTTGCTTAAAGAGCTGAAAGAGCGAGGAAGAACTCTCGCCGTTGCCACATCAAAGCCGGAAGTATTTGCCGTGCGTATTCTGAAACATTTCGGGCTTTACGGGTATTTCGATCATGTTGCCGGTGCGACAATGGACGACAGCCGGAACAAAAAGGCAGATGTCATAAAGTACGCTTTGGAACAGTGCGGTACAGTTTCAGAAACGGAAGCGGTAATGATCGGTGACAGAAAGCACGATATTACAGGCGCAAACGAAAACGGCATAGATTCAATAGGCGTGCTTTACGGTTACGGCGATCTCGGAGAACTTCAGGAAGCCGGCGCATCATACATAGCCGCCGAACCTGCGGATATTCTTAAATTCATATAAACAAAAAGAGAAAAGACAATGAAAACTGAAAACAACAAACGCAGCGGGATCATTCTCGGCTGGCTGAAAATAGTGGCAGGACTGCTGGTTTTTTCGTTCGGTGTGCATCTTACCATATACGCCAATATCGGGCTTGCCCCGTGGGACTGCCTCGGTATGGGAATTGCAAATCACACGCCCTTCAACTATGGGATCTCCATGACGATAATAGCGGTAACGATTCTGATAATAGATGTTCTGCTGAAAGAGCGGATAGGCTTCGGAACGGTAATAGATGCGCTGCTTACCGGCAATTTCGTACAGATGTTCAATTCCGTGGATCCGCTTCCGCCTAACGAAAACATCTGGATCGGCATTGCTGTAATGCTGGCGGGATTTGTTTTTATGGCGCTGGGTATGTGGATATATATGAGCGCGGAACAGTGCTGCGGTCCCCGTGACGCGCTTCTTGTAGCGCTCGGCAAACGTCTGCCGAAAATACCGATAGGGATTGTGGAGGTGCTGCTGTGGAGCGGAGTATTGCTTGTCGGCTGGCTTCTCGGCGGACAAGTCGGTATCGGCACGCTTATCAGTACATTCGGAGCCGGTCTTGTGATGCAGCTCGTTTACTCGCTTATCCGTTTCGAGCCGAGAGAGCTTAAACACAAGGGGCTGTTTGAGACGGTACGGATACTTTCGGGGAAAAGAATTGACCCGTGAAATTTTGTGCAGATGAGGTATTTCATGGTTTACGAAAAAGCCGGGACCAAAGATATAAAAGAACTGACGGATCTAAGGATCGGGTATCTGACCGAAGATCACGGCGACATACCGGAGGATAAATTACGGATTATGGAGGACAGCCTTCCCTCCTATTTCAGAGATCATCTGAACAAGGATCTTTTGGTTTATATATGCAGGACTGACGGTATCATTGCCGGCTGCTGCTTTCTGTACATTTCGGAAAAGCCTCCGAATCCCTCATTCATCAACGGCAGGACCGGAACCGTTCTGAATGTATATACAAGACCGCAGTTCAGAAGAAAAGGTATTGCGGGCGGACTTATAAAAATGATGCTTGCCGAGTCCGAAAGAATGAAGCTTGATTTCGTGGAGCTGAAAGCTACAGATGCAGGTTATCATCTTTACAGATCACTGGGATTTGAAGATGCAGCTTCAAAATACCACAGCATGAAATTTATTATCGACAAGCGGAACGATATTTAACGCAAAACAGCTTCGGAACGCATTTCTATGCGCTCTGAAGCTGTTTTTATACTGTGATGCCGTCGCTCTTTTGCAGAACTGCGACAGCGGCATAATGCAGGATACAAATCAATGCGTTTTTATATATCCGATCCCCGGCTCAATGTTCTTTCTGTCCGTCCAGTCACACTTGCTG
>CAMOKN010000063.1 GCA_946617595.1 uncultured Clostridia bacterium | reverse complement strand
CCCTCCCCGGACCCCTCCCCTCTTCCACCCTCCTGAAAGGCTGCACCTAAGCCAATAGTGTACTGCTCCTGTTACAATCTCTGCAAACAAAATATAAAAAAGGCACGAACTGTTTCAGCTCGTGCCTTTAATCATGCTGTAGAGTTTAATTGCGACCAGATCTCAATGCTCTCTCATGCACAATGACAGGCTCAAGCCCAAGGACTTGAGCTTGAAGGTTCTCTTATGCCGACAAGAATGAACTGTTCCCAGAGATACCACTTGCCGTCCTTTGCCTTGCGGAGCGTTACAAAGCGTGGGTTGTCAGCGCCGCCTGAGGTCAGGAACATCTTTGCGTAACCCTCGTTGTCGTAGGTGTAGGGGTTCTCGCTGACTCTGACAGTGTAGGGCTCAGTCGGCTTGTAGTCATTTGCCGGGGTTGCACCTGTAAAGTAGGAGCGCGGAACATAGTCAGAATCTCTGAACCTGTCTTTTATGAAGCTGAACTCTGCGGGATTTATAGTGCGGGGACCGCTTACAAAGCTGTACATCTTCATTGAAAGATCCGGATCCTGAGGATAGAAGCACAGCGCAAGTACCGTCATTGCTGCGGTATCATAGACCGTAGAGAGTGAAGCCTGAGGAAGCGCGATAAATTCTTCATAAGTGTCCGGAAGCTTGTTGAATACAACGTCAACATACTTGTTTCCCTTGGCGTCAGTATTTCCTGACGGCGCTGCCTGCGGTTTTCCAATATTGTCAAAAAGGCCCATGTTTTACCTCCGTATCACTTGTTTTTTCCTGCGCCTGTAACTGCTTTTCTGATAAGATCTACAGGTATCATTGTTGCGGCAAGTACGATCACGATGCACCAGCCGACTATACTGAACGGCTCACAGCTGAACATATCGCCGAGGAAGCTCATTCCGGGTATCAGAGCAGCATTTACGATCAATGCCTGTATCAGCACTATCGCAATGAATACCTTGATGAAATTCTTGTTCTCACCGAGCCGTGAGAAAATACCGAACCCGTCGTCGCGGACATTGAATCCGTTGAACATTGCCGCCCAGATAAACAGTACGAAGTATCCTGTTATATGCTGAGCTTCACCGCCGAAGATGTCCATGAATCCCGGAACAAATTTCGGGAGCAGCAGATAGCAGAAGCTTACAAGTGTCAGCCACAGACCCATTGTTCCGATACGTATTGCCATTTGCTTGCTGATGATACTTTCGTCTCTGCGGCGAGGCTTTTCATGCATATACTTTTCGAGTGCAGGCTCGTTTCCGAGCATTATAGCGCCAAGAGAGTCCATAACGAGGTTTACGAACAGAAGGTGAGTCACCTTCAGCGGTTCTTCTACTCCGAAGAACGGTGCTATAGCGCTGACTATTACCGCAGTTACATTTATTACAAGCTGGAATACGCAGAATTTCAGAATGTTGTGATATATAGTTCTGCCGTACCAGATAGCGTCCTTGATCGACTTGAAGTTGTCATCGAGAATAACGATCTTTCCGGCTTCTTTAGCAGCTTCGGTACCGCTTCCCATTGCAAATCCGACATCTGCGCGCTTGAGGGCGGGCGAGTCGTTTACGCCGTCTCCGGTCATTCCGACAACAAGGTTGAGTTCCTGACAGAGACGAACCATTCTCGATTTATCTGTAGGAAGCGCACGCGCGATAACGCGTATTCTCGGGATTATCTTCTTTACCTCGTCGTCACTCATCTCATTGAGCTGCATGGACGAAAGCGCAATATCATCATCACTGTTTATAAGTCCGCAGTCTTTCGCAATAGCCCTTGCAGTTTCAAGGCGGTCGCCGGTTATCATAACGACCTGAATACCTGCCTCACGTACTTCCTTGATAGCGATCTTCGCCTCAGGACGAACATCGTCTCTGATGCCTACAAGTCCGATAAGTACAACATCGTCATTGATAGAATTCTGAACCATACCCTGCTCGGAATAACCGAACGAAAGTACACGGATAGATCTTTCCGCAAGTTCATCTATCTTCTTGTTGAGCCTGTCGAGGTCGATGTCATGCAGTGTGCCGTCTGCGTCGAGATATTTCTTTGCCTTTGCAAGAAGTCTTTCCGGAGCACCCTTGTAAAATGTCTTGCCGAGATTATCAATGCGGCTCTGGCTGAACTTGTTGGCAGAGTTGAAGCTCTGGCTGTCGGTTATGACGTACTCCGTTCTCTGCTGGAGCATATTGAATGTGTCTTCTCCTATGAACTTCATAAGAGCCTGATCGGTCATGTTACCGCCGACAACATTGTGAGAAGCATCAAACATCGAAAGAGTGTTCTTTCCTATTGCAATATCTATCAGCGATTTTACCGCGCTGTGCTTTGAAAGCTCATCAAGCGGTATCGAATTTCCGTCTGCGGTAAAGAAATCTATAACTTCGAGCTTACCCTTTGTGATAGTACCTGTCTTATCGCTGAAAAGAATGTTCAGCGAACCTGCTGTCTCGATACCTTCCGCTTTTCTTACGAGAACGTTATGATCGAGCATCTTGCTTGTGTTCTGCATCAGAACCAGCGAGATCATAAGCGGCAGTCCTTCCGGCACCGCACATACTATGATAACTACCGCAAGCGAAACCGCTTCAACGAACTTGTGGATAATAGTTCCCACGTCCTGGGAGAAGAATATGTTCGGTCCTGTACCGAGAACAGCGCCGTCCGCGCCGATTATCGGCTGGAAGAAGATGAAGTATGCAATGTAGAACACCGCGATCACGGTAGCGCCGATGTAACCGAATGTGGATATCTGCTTAGCGAGCTTCGCAAGCTTTACCTTCAGCGGGGAGTCGGGTTCGTCCTCCTGCATCTCTTCAGCCATTCTGCCCATCATGGTCTTGAGTCCGACCTTCTTTACATCAAGAACGCCCTCTCCGTCAAACACAACAGCGCCTCTGAACAGAGAGTGATCGTCAACGAACACATCGCCCGTTATGTTTTCGGGAAACTCAAACCCTTCCAGCGCAGCCTTTTTCTTACATTCCTCAGCCTCGCCGTTGAGTGCGGAGTTATCAACGTTCAGATTTCCGGAAATGAGGATACCGTCGGCCGGAACCTTATCACCCGACTGCAATATCACCTTATCGCCTACAACGACATCATCAACGTCGATGACTACAACAAGGTCATTTCGCATTACCTTACAGGTATCTTTCTTTGTGCTGTCCTTGAGCTCTCTGTACTTCGTGTCGCTCGCAACACCTGTTTTTGCCGAAACAAAAGCAACCACAAGTATCGCTATCACTGTACCGATAGGCTCATAGATCGTAGCCATTCCGAATATTGCCATAACTATCATTATAGCTGCGATGACTACAAGAATAATTATCATCGGATCTTTGAATGTCTCGATGAATTCGTGCCAGAACGTCGTGGGTTCTGAATCGGGAATCTGGTTTGAACCATATTTTTCACGCGATTCCTGAACCTGTTTGTCGTTCAGTCCTTTGATCTCCATTTTTATATTCCTCCGGATTTTTATTACACACAGAAGTTCCGGAACCAAGGCTCCGGAACCATGTGCTATCAGACGTATCTTTTTACAGTCTCGGTAAGTGAGGCATCTCTTGTGGGCTGACCTATAGCGTTGAACTTCCATTCGCCGTCGCGGCGGTAGATCTCTCCGAATACCATTGCGGTCATTCCGTCATAATTCTCGGACAGATCGTATCTGCACATCTCTTTGCCGTTTCTTGCATCAACGAGTCGGATAAATGCATTTTTTATCATGCCGAAATTCTGGTTTCTGTCGTATGCCTTATAGATATTTACTACAAAAACTATCCTGTCATACTGAGCAGGGACCGAATTCAGATCAACGATGATCTGCTCATCGTCGCCTTCTCCTGCGCCTGTCAGATTATCGCCCTGATGAACGACAGAGCCTGACGAATGTCTGAGCGCACCGTAGTACACGACATCGGCGTTGTTGGCAAGCACTCCGTTCACAAGGAGTATTGCCGACGCATCGCAGTCTATGGGCTGCGGCTTAGGTGCAAAGAATGATTTTTTTACTTCCGCCTCGTCCCAGCCAAGACCTACTATTACTCTGGACAGACCGACATTTTCCTTTGACAGATTTACTTTCTGTCCTTTTTGAAGATTTACTGACATATTATCAGTCTCCTTACGAAATTATTCAGCGTTTATGCCATAAGCGGCGCAGAGAGCCGCAAGACCTCCGGAGTATCCGCTTCCGATAGCGTTGAATTTCCACTCGCCGTTATGACGATAGAGTTCACCTACTGTCACAGCAGTTTCTATTGAGAAATCCTCACCGAGATCGTATCTTATCATCTCGGTATCGTTTGAAGCGTCAACAATTCTGATAAACGCATTTGAAACCTGACCGAAGTTCTGGCGTCTCTTGTCAGCGTCATAGATAGTTACGGTAAAAGCTATTCTTGAAATATTTGCGGGAACCTTAGACAGATCAACCTTTATCTGCTCGTCATCACCCTCGCCTGCACCGGTGAGGTTATCACCGAGGTGAACGACGGACTCACTCGGGTGAGAAAGGTTTCCGTAGAATACAAATTCCTTGTCTGTCGGGCATTTTCCGTTTTCACCGAGCATGAATGCAGCCGCATCGAGGTCGAAATCAGCGCCGGAATCATAAGCGTTTATATCCCAGCCAAGACCAACGATGATGTTTTTCAGTGAAGGATTACCCTTTGTGAGATCAACCTTCTGTCCTTTTGTCAAACTTACTGCCATAATAAATTCCTCCTGACTTAATAAAAATGATTTAAGTAATACCCAGCGCAAAGGCGTAAGCCATGCTTTTTGCGGTATTGGCTTAAATAAATTTCAATCTACTGACAGAACTGTCTGTCGGATAAGTGTGCGAAGCTGTTCGCCTTTGATTTCTTTGCATTGCCTCAGCATCATTTCTTAGCGGGTACATGGTAAGTTCTGTTGAACTCATTCTTGATATTTTCGAGTCGGGCCTTGTCCTCAAGACGCTTCTTGCTTGCCTCGTCCTGGACACGCTTAGTCTCTTCGATGCCGTTTACGATCGTTCTCCACGTTGTTTCGAGTGTTTCGGTCTTTATTGAGCTGCCGGAAGCGAGCTGTGCCGTCATTTTTGCCTGATTTACCGTATTCTGGGCATTCTTGATGAGCATTTCGTTTGTTTTCTCATCGAGAGCCGCCATTCCCTCAGCCATCACTTTCTGCTGTTTCAGCATTATAGCCTGTGCAAGAGCCTGCTTGAATATTGGCAGAGTCACGATAAACGCTGAGTTTATTTTTCTGACAAGGTTCATATTGCTGAATTCCATTGTCTTTATCATCGGGATCGACTGCATCGCAACACTCTCTGCGCTGCGAAGATCCTGTGTTCTCTGTTCAAGAAGCATCTTTGCCTGCTGTAAGCTCTGTATCTCGAACTGTATCGAGTTATCGCCCGAAGCCTCCATATCGGCAACGCGCTTGTCGATATAATTCTGCACTTCCTGCACAGCCTGTTCTCCGGCAAGGATATATTTTACAAGCTCATGGTAATAATTGACATTTGCTTCAAACATATTGTCAAGATTACGGTTCGATTCCTTTATCTCAGTCTCATATTTTCTCAGCTCAACATAGATCTTATCTACCTCGTCACCCATTGTATGATACTTGGCAAGTATCTTTTCAAGCTGATTCTTTGCCTTTCCGAAAAGCTTTCCGAGCCCTCTTGGTTCTTCCTTCAGCTCGTTAATGTCGAACTTATCCATTATCTTGGCGAGGGTATTCATCATTGTGCTGGTATTCGTCATCTGAGCGGTATTGACGTTACGCAGCACAAGATCGGAGACTTTCGATATCTCGTCCGCAGCCTCGGCACCGAACGATACGATGCTTTCCATATTCGTGACTTCGATAGTGCTTACAAGCGCATCTACCTCAGCCGAGTTCACAAGCTCGGCATTCATCTGTTCCCTGTCGGCAACAATGTCGTATTTTGCGACCTCTTCCTTAACCTCGATCACCTGCGCAGACTGCGGTTCCGCCGCCTGTACCACGGTATCCTGCTGCATACTTGCAGACTTGCTGAAATCAAGTCCCATATTATGACCTCCTTGTGAGATTATGACGCTTACGCTTGAGAACTATGAGATAAGTCAGAAGGGACTCCTCTGTCGGTCAGCCCCTCTGCCTTCGGCACCTCCCCTGTAGGGGAGACACCCTCAACACCCCGCAAGCCCTTTAAAAAGGGCTTGATCCTACGGCACGAAGCCGTAAAGAGGTTTTCCAAAACGCCGCATGATGCGGCGATAAAAGAAAACTTCAAGTAACTGACTCCCGTTAAAACGGAACTTGAAAAGTCACTTCACAGTTCACTCATATACTTTTTTGACAAATTGAACATTTTTGAAAAAAGGTTATTCTCCCAACCCCTTTCCAAAAAAAAACTTTACACGCCGAAATCTCTGCTTATTTCTTTCCGAATAATCCGCCCCAGAATGATTTCTTCGCGTTTGCATTTATCTTGTCGAAATCAGGAACGGTCAGATCATACATATATTCGCCGTTCTGATGCTCCGTAAACGGTATCTCCGCATAATACTTTTCGGTACATATATATCCCGTCGGAACATAAAACAGCACATCAAAGCCAATATAGCTCAGAAGCGTGAGCACTATCGTGTCTTCAAGCGAGATCGCCGATTCAGTCGTGATGATGTAAATGATCTTTGGATTCTTCTTTGTAAAGTCGAATTTCTGTATCATTCTCACTATCGGCTTGTTCAGTGAAAGACATACAGATAAGATGCGGTATTCCCTGCCGTTTGTCTTTCCGTCCTTTATTACACCGCTGTCGAGAAGCATCTGTATCTTGTCAAGAATGTGCTCCTGCATCTCCTCACGCAGAAAACCATATTGATATTCCCTGCACGCCTTGATCTCGTCGCGGCGAAGCTTTCCGTTCCTGAGAAACTGCACTGCATCTGCCATTATCGGATAAGACTGCTCCGGAACAATATACGGCGCGCTCTTTATTACAAGCGTGTCGGCTGTTATGAGACGCTTTATCTGCCGCCAGTATTCGTCGATATCGCTGTTTTTGACACCGGATATTTTTGCGAATATAACAGGTATGGTGATACCTTTGCTGTCCGCCGAAAAGCCGGAGCGGTATTTCAGCTCCGTGTCCCACAGTATCGGTATTTCCTCACATATTGTTTCAAGAAGCACCGTCCGCGCTCTGCCGTACTGACGGTCACGGAACAATCCCGAATTGTTATACAGAACATCATCGAGTTCACGCTCGGCATGATACGCTGCAGTTCCGACCTTCAGTATATTGTCATCTGTGGGGAACCCGTCAATATCCGAACTTTCCGTATAGTTGACAGAAATGCAGCGCTCGTCGGCAATAACTATCTTTCCGTTAAGATCGGGCATCAGAATGAGCACGTCTGCGGGAGTTCCCGCCAAAAAACGAATGAACAGATCTTCATTGAGTGTAAGCTCGCTGCCAAGGAAGATGTAGCAGCCGATAACGCCGTTCTTGTATTCCTTATACAGAGATGAAAATATTCTTTTCAGCCAGCAGAGAATATATACGCCTTTTGATGAAAGCTTGTTGAGGTTGCTGTCTTTTTCATAAGCTGCGCTCAGGGTATCGACGAATGATTTCGCGATGATGCTTCTGAGTGCAGGATCTGTTATATACGAAAGATTTTTTGCAAGACCGGCAGCGAGCTGTTCAAGCGACTGATAGCTGCTCCTTGTGACCGCTGCGATCTCAGGGTTTTCCGGCAGCGCGATATGATAATTTTCTATGTGGACGGCTCTGCCTGCGGATATCATGTTCTTCCGCAGCTCATACAGCTGTTTTGAGTAATTTATCTTGTCATCGGTGCCTCTTACCAGATAGAAGCAGGTAGGGATCTCACCGGCATCATGCTTTCTTGATCCGAGTGGAGTGATTATATCATCAAACGGTTTTCCGGAGCCCCATTTGTTGCAGATCATCACCTTATCGGGCTTTCCGCCGTATATGCGGCTGAGAGATTCTTTCTCACTGTTCTGTCTGCGAAGTTCTGCAACTGAGAAATCCTGCGGAAATTCAGTCATTCCCGAAAGTTCAAGCCTGTCGGAGTATTTTGATGAAGGGTCCGCTTTCAGGTATGCGGCATCGCTGTCATATTCAAGCAGCACCGCGTCACAGCCGCAGCCGCAGAGTGCTGTTATAAGCATTATCTCATGTGAGGAAATGCAGCTTCCCTCATACAATATTTTGGGGTATTTTTCTCCTCCTATGCGCCTGACCACCGGCTCGAACCTGTAGTACAGCCAGCACATGAACTTGACATAGGTGTTTTTGCGGATATTTTCGTTCTTTCCGTCAGCTTCGAGCAGTCTGAGCGTACTGTACAGAGCATCTGCGCACAGCTTGTTCTGTCCGGGGTCAAGTCTCGGGAGCCATTTTGAGAGTGCTCCGCTTATAAAAGAAGCATCTTCTTTAAAGCTGTCTCCGAGTATTTCGGAATAGTATTCGAGATTACCCTGTGTTGGATTTCTGATCCCGCCTTCGATCACAACACCGTTAGTTTGTGCTTCATCAAGGTATTTCCCTATGAAAGATCCGAAGCCTTCAAAACAGCCTGCTATTCTGTAGAAATACACACAGCCGCCGTTCCGCTTTTCGGGCGGCAGAAAAAAATCATTTATATCACTAATTTTTCCTCTGTCGATCATTGCCGCACCTTTCCGAAGAACTAAACGAAAAATCCGTAATATTAAGGCATACCGCATAAATAGTGTGCGGAAGAAGCTTTTATGCATCTGTTAGTGCGGCAATGCCTTAAAATTTATTATACTACTTTTTTATTGATATGTCAATATTTTACAGCAATTTCCGCGCCGATGCAAATCAAAAAGCCGATACCGTGCGAATAATGCACGGTACCGGCTGCTGCCTTAATCTCCTTAGGGTACCTCTAAAAACCGCTTTGAATAGAGAAAATGAGATGATTGCGCCAAAAGCAAGGAAAGGCTCCGAAAGCTTGCTGATGCAAGGTGAGGAGACTTGACGAAGCAGTTGGTGCAAGCAGTTCTTTTTCTCTCAAATGGGTTTTTAGAGGTTCCCCTTAGTCACCTTATTCATCATCGCGGCTGCCGCCATCGCTGTAGTTTCCGTCTTCATCACCGTAGAAATATATGTTTCCTTCTTCATCTATAGTGAAAACCACATAGTCGGTCGGGCAATAATCGCCGTAAACATCATAAATATAGAATCCATAGTAATAATCCCCTACAGGCAGCACTTTGAATCCTGCATCTTTGCCGCTGTCTTCCCACAAATACTCACTGCCCGGAAATACAGTTTCGTCTTCGAGATAATACAAAGGCTCGATCTTGTCTCCGGCTGTGAGCTTATTTATTTTGCGTGCAGCAACACCGTTTTCGTCAACGCCGTCCCATGTTCCGTCAACAATAACAGTCTGATCAAAATACACACGTATGCGCAGATTTGTGGGAGTACCGTTCAATTTCACCGGAGAAGTGAAAATGGTATATTCATCGGTTTCATCAACAACGTATGCCGCAAGTATCTGCCCGTCACCGAGTCCGAGCCAGTATCCGTCAAAGTAGTCCTCGAAAACGCCCTCGTCCCAGTCTGCGTAGATGTCATTTGTTTCACCGAGCTCGACCAGATCGCCGTTTTCATTTTCAAGATAAATGTACGCATTGACACTTTCGGTGCAGTTCAGGCTCTCTTCTTCAAGTCTGAATGTGTATATCCCGCTCTCATTGATGTGAGGTTTTTCCGCAAATACGATAAGTTCGCTCTCTGAGCTGTCGATATCTGATGAACTGCTGAAATATCCCGCCTCACAAGTTTCGCACACACAATTGTTCTCTGTCCATTTTCCGTCCTCGGTGAAGAGGGCAGAATTGCTGTAACCGCCGGAAGCATATCCTGATGCTTCCATATCGACAAGAGAGAGATAGTACGGGCTTATACAGATACCGGAGAATATGCTGAGTTCTTCCGATCCCTGTATTGCAAGCGGAAAGTATATCGAAAGTCCGCACGCGTCCGGATGATCGCTGCCGTTTATTATGTAAACTATACAATCACTCAGCGCAGAAAGGGCTTCGGTGCCGTCGGCATATTGCGAGCATTGCTCGATGATACTGCCGATATCGACCATGTTTGTATATCCCTCAGTCTCTGTATTGCCGCCGAAATTATCCGCCTTGTTGATGCCTCTCACTATACCGGTAAATTCAGTCTGTGCCGCATCATAAAGCTTATACGCATAATCGTTGAACGCCTTGATGAAATCATCGGTCTTTTCAAGATCCATGACAGAAAATGTACTCTCGCTGTCCTGATATATCTCCGCGCTGTCGCTGAAGTAGCTGTCAGCCACTATCTGTCCGAGTTCCCCTCCGTCACATTCGGGATTCTGAGCAAGATATGTACCTATGGTCTGATAATCCCAGCCTGTATCTGTCTCCAACTCCTGGGAGGCGTATAAATATCTTGCGTAAGTAGCAAGAATGTTTGCTGTTTCGGCAGTTGCCATGAGGCAGCAGTCAAATCCGATGAACTCGAACTTGTCGGTCATCTTGTCATAAACGTCTGAAAGAGCGGTGTTGATCTCCGCAAGTGAGAGCGAATCACTTTCGTAGAGCTCATCAAAGCATACGCCTGTGATAGATCCGCCGCCGTGATCCCAGAATACAGCCCCCATTTTATCGGCAGGATAATTTTCCACTCCCCATTCAAGAAAGCTTTCCAGGGTAGCGGGATCACCCATATTTGCGAGCGGAACACTGTCCGCAAGCTCCTTGCCGCCGTCCGTCACGACCCAGCGCTGACAGACATCATTGCTAAAAGATTCATCGTCCCATTGACTTGTGCCGCCTGTCTGAACGACAAATTTAATATTTTCGCTTGCCTCAGCGTCACCCATTTCATAAATATCAAGAGATGCCATACTGAGATCGCTTTCAAGATCGGTACCGCAGAGATACACAAATATCGTCCATGTATCCTCATCGCCCATTGGGGTCGATTTTTCCGGAGCACGTTCGACAGACATCTTTCCCGTCGGGTCTTCTACCGACAGACGATATCCTGATACGGGCTGACGCACTGTGGTTTCTGTGTTTTCGCCGCCTACAGGTGCATCGGTTTCGCTGTCATTGTACTCATCATCTGTTGTCTGCCCGGTCTGCAAGTCCTGTGTAACAGCACTTGTCTGCGCCGGATCACCGCCCGAACAGCCCCCCGCGATAAGAACCGCCGCCGCTGCAAACAGTGAAATAATCTTCTTCATATCTGACCGTCTTCTTTCAAATTTTGCCGGCAGGTTTACAGTATCGTAAAACCGGGCTTGTATTCTTTTATGATAAACGGATATTTTTCCGCATATTCCGCTATTTTTTCCCCGATCCCGCTGTCCGCGAGCTGTTTCATTCGTCCGACGGGGAGTTTGTTTATCTCGGGGCAGGTAGGTGTAAGACAGACTCTGAGCTCACCGTCAGGCAGTTCCATATATCTCAACGGCCATATCTTGCAGTCGAACGGCTTGTCTTCATCGGGCAGAGTACAGCCCTTGTGCGGGTCAAGAAAAGGACATCTGACTTCTTCATCGGGATCGTCTGTAAGATATTTTCCATGAAGCTCAGTTATCGCAAATTCAGCGTTTTTATGCACTCCGAAAGTATATTCTATCGGCTCGCCGCTGATATCCGTTCTGTATTTCTCTGTGAATCCTGCCGGAACTCTCGGGAGTTCCCACAGGCTCTGTCTTCTGAATGAACAGCAGAATCCGCATTCTGCGCAGGACTGCTTTGAAAGGACTTCACTCAGCATCTTATCACCCTCTTCTCGTATGGTATTTTTCCAGCATTTTATCGGGCCTGTACGCCATTTTAGCTCTGCGAAGCCCCTCAAGTCCGATGTCTTCTTCCCTGTTTATCCACTGTGCAGCGTGCTCTGCAGCAAGATGCTGCGCAAAGTATTTATTTATGACGGAAAAGCCTCCCGCCTGCGCATACTCTCCGTAGCACTTTTCAAAATGGATATCGAAACAGCCGGGAGAGATCTCAGAGGATATTGTCATTGCAGCAGGGACATTATCGACATATATCACCGCGCCCAGCAGACCGAGCTGTTCCCAGTACCTGCACGCCTCATATATTTCGAGACGCTCTACAAATGTCGAATCCACGCGCTCTGTCTGGGACTTGAACCAGCGTTCTTCCACCGAGATCATATCCCGCGTGAATGAAGTCGGGACTTCGTTTTCAGAATACCTTATCTCCCATTCAGGATATTCGCGGCAGAAGTGACTGACACGGTTGCGTTTCTTCACATTCTCCTTTCCCTGAAGCTCTGCGAGGTGCTGAGCTGTATAGGTGTAATCAGAATTTCCGTCCGATGTGTCGAAGCACATTTCCGGAAAACAGGACGAAACTATTTCCTTCTGTTCTTCTGTCAGAAAAACGAAATGCGGGATCTTATTCCGCTCACGGCAATCCTCCGCAAGCATATCGAGCGCTTTTACGCGATCTCCTCCCAGCGGAAAGGTTATACCGCTGCGCCCGGGAATTCTTGTTCCGGTATAAAGCCGGAAAAGCGAGCCTTCCGCTATAGCTATCCTTATATTGTATTTTTCACGCAGGAGAAATATATTCGCCGCGCAGGCATCGCTGCCCATTGCACCGGAAGAGCTTATGATCCGCTTCATTTCCGGGATATCATTTATTGCAGGGGTTCTCCATTCAAGCATATTTTACCTTCGGTCTATTCAAATCAGCCGCATAAATGCGGCAATGCCCAATCATTTTCCGTCTGTGTCATACGATCTTATTCCAGCAGACGGATACAGGCGCAGCTGTGATCCTGCCGCCGTTCTGAGCAGCATTCCCTCCGAACGAATACACTTCTTCCCCAAGCTTTCCGTCAAAAGGAAAAACGACTTCTTTATCGGAAGGATTCAGTATGACAAGTATTTTCTCATTTTCGTCCGATCTTATATAAGCAAGCGGATATCTGTCCTTTTCACAATAAACAAACTCAATATCCCCGTAACTCTGAAGAGCTGAATGTCCGTTTCTTATCATTATAAGCTTCCGGATCTCGTGCCAGAGAGAATCCTTGTCGGCGGCTGCCGCTTTTACGGTGGGTCGGTCTTCCGACGGGTCGATCGGGATATAAAGCCTGTCAGCCGGAGCAGCACTGAATCCGGCATTCTGTGTATCGTCCCACTGCATCGGCGAACGTGAGCCGGTACGCTCATAACCGCCCTCGACCGACGGGATATCCTCAACATATCTCATTCCGATCTCATCGCCGTAGTAAATGAACGGCGCACCCGGCATTGACAGCAGAAAAGCAAATGACAGTTTCAGACGTTCTCCGCGTATATATTTTGCCAGTCTTATCATATCGTGATTTCCGGAAGGAATGCACATAAGACCTTTTCCGCCTGATCTTTCACGGTTCGCTTTATATGTCTTCACAAATTCGGAAGCATCTCCGTTTCCTGCAAAGTACGGTTTTTCGCATCTGAACAGGTCATTGTAATGCGAAGGGCCGAAATGCAGAAGAAAGTCCATGTGAAACCCGCCCTGAAGCGATTTGTCGGGTTCTCCCCATTCGGACACCATTGCCGCTTCCGGAAACTCACGGTCGAGGAACTCACGCACATTCTGCCAGAGGGCGATAGTGCCTTTTCCGTTATCGTCATTCTTTATCAGCGAATGAGCCATATCCACACGGAAACCGTCGCAGCCCGTTCTCAGCCAGAAACGCATTATATTCTTCATTTCTTCAAGCGTAGCTCTCGGTCCGGGATCCTGCGGTGACTGCTGCCACGGCTTGTCCGGTTTCGGCTTGTAATAGCCGTAATTGAGCGCAGGCTGATGCGAGAAGAAATTCACGCCGCAGGCTCCCACACGCTCTGAAATGCCGATCAGCGCATTCATTCCTTCGGGTGCTTCCCACGTATTGTCTGTCCAGATATAGCGGTCTGTGTATTCGTTTTTCGCTGCTTTGCAGGATTCTCTGAACCATTTGTGCTCCCACGACGTATGACCGGGGACGAGATCGAGGAGAATGTGCATATCCAGCTTATGTATCTCTTCAAACAGCCGTTTGAGATCGGCGTTTGTCCCATATCTCGGTGCGGCTGTGTAATAATCGGATATATCATATCCTGCATCGAGAAAAGGAGACGCAAAGCACGGGTTCATCCATACGGCATTGCAGCCGAGTTCTTTTATATAGCCGAGCTTGCTGATGATGCCCTGAAAATCACCGATGCCGTCCGCGTCCGAATCGCAGAACGACTGTGGGTAGATCTCGTAGAATACGGCATTTTCAAGCCATTTTACATTATTCATATCAATATCCTTTCCTGAACTTTCAGGTCATACCGCAGAAAAAGCGTGCCGAAACAGCAAAAACAGTCATAGTTTTAATGTATAGGCTATACCGCGCAAAGAGCGTGCGGTATTGCCTATATATTATATCACACAAAACGTCCGATTACAAGTGATTGTTTTATGAAATTTCTTTCACCTTCCCGTACCGAAAAAATACTCTTGATTTGGATAATGGTTTGTGTTATAATATAATGTGTCCTCAATAACTGCCTTGCACTTTTGCAGCCAACAAATGGCTTCAAGCTGCGCTATGAAGCCATTTGTTGGCTGATGAGCAGACATTAATATAGCTTGTGACAATAATCTCAACTCTATAAGGAGACTAAAATGGATATTACAGCAAAGATCTCGGAGGAACTCGGTATCCGCCTGTCTCAGGCAAAAGCGGCTGTAGAGCTGCTGGACGCCGGAAATACGATCCCCTTCATCGCGCGCTACAGAAAAGAAGCCACCGGCGCACTCGATGACCAGCAGCTCCGTGAGCTGTCAGAGCGCCTTAACTATCTGCGAAATCTCGAAAAACGGAAGGAAGAAGTCCGCACCGCGATAGAAGAACTCGGAAAGCTTACAGATGAAATAGAGAAAGATCTCTCTGAAGCTGCAACTCTTGCGGCTGTTGAGGATATTTACCGTCCCTACAAGCCCAAGAAAAAGACCCGTGCAAGCATTGCGAAAGAAAAGGGACTTGAACCCCTCGCAGAGTTCATTTTCGCACAGTCGCCCGATGATCCAGACGCAGAAGCCGCAAAATACATAAATGAGGAAAAAGGCGTTGATTCTGCCGAAGATGCGATCGCAGGCGCAATGGATATAATCGCGGAGAATGTTTCGGACGACCCGGAAATACGGAAGATACTCGGCGGACTGTATGACCGCAATGCCCTGATCTGCTCGGTGAAGGCAGACGATGAAAGCGACACGGACGGCGTTTATGAGAATTATTACGATTATAAGGAATCAGTGACCAGAATACCCACACACCGCATACTTGCTATTGACAGAGGAGAGCGCGAGGGCGTGCTGAAGGTAACTGTAGATGTAGATGCGGACGATATGACAGCAACTATAAAAAGCCGTATCATCAAAGCCAAGAACCGCAATTCAGAGCTTGTTTCCGATGCCGCGGCAGATGCCTACAAACGCCTTATACACCCGTCCATAGAACGCAGAGTCCGCAGCGACCTCACTGAAAAAGCCTGCACTGCCGCAATAAAAGTGTTCGGCGACAATCTGCGTCAGCTCCTGATGCAGCCACCGGTAAAAGGTATGGTCACAATGGGCTTCGACCCGGGCTACAGAACAGGCTGCAAGATCTCGGTAGTAGATACCACCGGAAAGGTGCTCGATACGACAGTAGTATATCCTACGCCGCCCCACAACAAGACTGAGGAATCAAAAAGAAAGCTCACCGCACTCATAAAAAAGCACGGCGTGAACGCTATCTCTATCGGAAACGGCACCGCCAGCCATGAGAGCGAGGTATTTATTGCGGATATGATAAAAGAACTCGATACTCCGGTAAGCTACATGGTTGTGTCCGAAGCCGGAGCGAGCGTGTATTCCGCAAGCAAGCTGGCTCAGGAAGAATTTCCGGATTTCGATGTTACCGAGCGCAGTGCCGTATCTATCGCAAGACGGCTTCAGGATCCGCTGTCAGAGCTTGTGAAGATCGAACCGAAGGCAATAGGAGTCGGTCAGTATCAGCATGATATGCCGCCCGCGCAGCTCTCGGAAGCTCTCGGCGGTGTAGTCGAGGACTGCGTGAACAATGTGGGTGTAGATGTAAATACCGCATCTGTGGCGCTTTTGTCCTATGTTGCGGGAATTAATTCGGGCATTGCGAAAAATATAGTTGCCTACCGCGAAGAAAACGGCGGTTTTACCGACAGAAAACAGCTCCTCAAAGTCAGCAAACTCGGAAAGAAGACATTCGAGCAGTGTGCGGGATTTCTGAGAGTGCGTGACGGCAAGGAACCTCTTGACGATACTGCCGTACACCCCGAAAGCTACGGAGCCGCAAGAAAACTTCTTGAACTGTGCGGACTGACCGAATCCGACATAAAGGGCGAATACTCAAAGGCAGCGGGAGAAAAGATCAGAAGCAAGGTAAAAGAACTTGGTCTGAAAAAGGCTGCCGAGGAATCCGGAGTCGGTGATATGACGCTTTCCGATATAATCAAGGAACTGATGAAGCCCGGACGCGACCCGAGAGACGAGCTGCCAAAGCCGATGCTGCGTACCGATGTTGTTGATATAAACAGTCTGAAAGAAGGTATGGAACTCAAAGGCACTGTCCGCAATATCACGGATTTCGGCGCGTTCGTGGATATCGGAGTGCATCAGGACGGGCTTGTGCATATCTCTCAGCTCTGCGACAGATTCGTAAAGCACCCTCTGGACGTTGTAAAAGTCGGCGATATCGTGAATGTGAAGATACTCGGCATAGATACAAAGAAAAACCGCATTTCGCTCACTATGAAAGGGCTCAACTGATATTTCACTACGGACAGCCTGCGCGGCTTGTTTCTGTAATAACGAGATCCTGCGGATTTGTTGTTGATTTTTGTCGGGTTTTGTGATACAATTGATACAGTGCAGACAAAGGAGATGGTATGATTGAATCTGTTTTCCGTAATTTTCAGAAATCTGTGGGGATTTGACATCATCATTTTCCTCGCCGCCATACTAAACGGGTTCGTTTATTATATGGTTAGAAAGTCCTCGGACAAGCTCTACAAGAAAATGAACCACAAGATACACGTATCACATTTCAGGCTGTCCAGACAGCAGACCGACGATCAGGTGTCATCGCTGAGCATTGAAGAAGTTGTGGGTATGCGTGACGAGGCGGACAAGTTCTACTCCCTGTTCGTGAACATCACCGGTATCTTCCCGCTGCTCGGAATACTCGGAACAGTCGTGTCACTTCTCGGACTCGTCTCAGATATGGAAAACGTCACCGGAAATTTCTACGGTGCGCTCACATCGACTTTCTGGGGACTTATTTTTGCGATAGTATTCAAATTTCTCGACGGTATGATCGCACCGCTCATCGAAAACAATTCAAAGAGCGTCCAGATGTACCTTGAAAGAGCAGATGAAAATACAAACGTCTCACCGGCACAGCAGACGGTTTCTCACAACGGTACAGTGGAGGGATATGATATCTCCGATGACGATGCGGTACAGGATACTGTGAAGAACGAAAAAGAGCCTGTGATAGTCGATACATACTATATTCCCGAAAAAAGATCCGAAAGTGGTCAGTGGTTTGAGGAAGAGCCTGACAAAGATCTTGATTTCGGCGACACTGCGGAAGTGAAACAAGCCGGAGCGGAAGCAGTTGTGTCAGAGCCTGAAAGCGGTGATGATCGGAAATGAGAAATCGTGGTATCGTGATCGAACTTACCGCACTGCTTGACGTAATACTCATAATGCTGTTCTGGGTCATGATGAGCATGGAGCAGAACAACGAAAAAGTAAAGACCGAAGCAGCCGAACAAGTGGCTGAATACGAGCAGAAATATCTTGACGCAGAGCAGGAGCTTGAGGATACCAAGTCGGAATACGACCTGCTCAACACCGAGTTTGACAAGCTGCTCGATGCAATATCCGACAGCGTTGCTGTTGCGAATCAGAAGGCTGTTGACAGCTTTGCGGACGGACATACCATAACGATAAAGATCCGTTATGACGATTCGGGGGTACTGGCTGTATATTCCGGAAGCGAGGAGATATCGCGTGCTTCCCTCAGCGATCAGACACAGGTCGCATCGGCTATTACAGCGGCTCTTGATTCTCTGGGTATTTCCGAAAACGACGTAATACTCTGCTCAGTTATCTATGACGGCAGTGTCATAATGCGTCAGGACACAAACCTTATAAGGGCTGCCACAGAAGATGTAAAAGAAAAATACAGTAAATTCTACTGTAATTATATCAGCACTTCAAGATGAAAAGGAGAAAAAACATGGCAAAGGACAACATCGAAGAACGTCAGAAAAAGCTCGAAAAGCAGAACAAAAAGCTTAAGAAAAGAAACAGGTCAAAAGCCCGAATAATAATCCTGCTTCTGATCCTTATACTTCTTATCGGAGCGCTTATATTCCTGCTCCAGAAGCTTGGCATATTCGGCGGGAAAGAGCTTGGTTCAAGCGGCTCATCAACTTCAAGCACCGTACAGACATCAGTTACCGCTGCTGATACGGATGCGCCTCAGGGAACAGCCGAAACCTCCGAAAAAACAGTGACTAAGATAACAGTTACAGTAAGCGGTAACAAATATACCGTAAATGATGCTGAAGTCTCTGTCAGCTCGGTAGTTGATATGGCAAAAGCTGTTCCGGACGGTGAAGCGGAGATACACATAATCGACAGCGGTTCTACCGACGACGCGATACAGATCCTTATTGACGAGCTCCAGAAAAACGGCATACCTTCACAGCAGATATTTGAAGAGTAAAACGATCATATATGTGCGGCAGATGCGTTATTGAAGTACCGTTGAGACTGTCAGAGAAGTCGCTTACGCTTGAGAATTAGCCCTGCAAGGTCTGTCGGTTACGCATAGAGAAGTCCCCGAATAACGCAGACATACAGACTGCGGCTTATTCAGACTGAATACAACAAAAAGGCTGAAATCGCAAATAAACGGCGGTTTTAGCCTTTTTTGCTTTTCGCATTTTTGTCAACATATTTCACATCAGAAAAAGTGCATTTCACACCATACATTAAAGATTTATGTCATGTTGTCCGATATAATAATGTAAGGGGTGATACCATGAGATTTGCTGTATGTGATGATGAAGCCGAACTTCGCAGGAGCATTTCGGACAATATAAAGCTGTTCAGCCCGGGCGCGGTGATAACAGGGTTTTCTTCCGGTGCGGAGCTTCTCGAATGCCCGGTCAGCTTCGACATAATCTTTCTTGATATAGGAATGAACGGCATCGACGGTATGCAGACCGCACGGGAGCTGCGGAAGAGAGGGTGCGGTTCCGCGATCATTTTTGTGACCGCATTTGAGGACAGAGTTTTTGACGCGTTCGATGTCGGAGCATTCAACTTTCTTGTGAAACCGGTATCTGCGGAGAAGTTCTCGGAAGTCATGCACAAAGCGATAGAGAGCCGTTCCGTGCCAACAGCCAATGCCACGAACGACCGGTTCATAGCGGTAAAATCCGGCGGTGTCAGCACTAAACTTGCGCTGTCAGAGATCATGTACGCCGAGGTGTTTGACCGCACTCTGATACTGCACACGGCAAGCGGGAAAGTCGAGTACCGCGGCAAGCTGTCCGAGTTTGAGAAATGCACGGACGACAGCTTCTTCCGCACGCACCGCTCATATCTGATAAATCTGCGGTATCTTGCAAGCTACACATCTTCGCAGGTGACGCTTGACAACGGCGACAAGGTGATACTTGCAAAAAAGCGCTATTCCGAGCTTGTGAAAGCATATTTGAAATACCTGCGGAGGTCGGACGATGTATAAATTAAGTATTTATACCGATTACGCGCTTGTCTCGGCTATGATAACCTCACTGCTCGTTTATGCAGTGGGAATAATGCAGTTTCTTGCTCCGTTCACAAAGAAGAAAGCTGCTGTATGGGCAGCAGGGGCGACATATGCCGGCATTATCGGAATAATGTATTTTGTACCGGAGGAATTCAGCAATCTTGCCGCATACAGCGCGGCGATAGTTGCGGCATTTATTGTGTTTACGCTTATAGACAGACGTAATTATCCGCAAAAAGTATTCCTCGCATTCACTTTTTTCTCTGTACGCTGGCTCACCGGAGCAGTCACGAATGTTGTATGGCTGGCGGTATCAATGCCTTTAATGGGAGTGCTGATAGAAAATCTTCTTGATAACTATGATCTGCTTATCTCAATGTATGTCTTGTTTGATGCGGCACGAGCGATAGTACATTCTGCGATAATGTACTTGATGATAGTTATATTCCACAAAGTATTTGTCACCAAATCAAATGATATGAGCATTAAAGAAGCGGTAATGCTTATTCTGCCAAGCGCGTGCAACATAAACAATTACCGTATGCTGCTGTATTTTAACAGCATAGACACAAGAGAGATAAATGTTAAACCGTTCGATTTTCCGTCACTTGTTTATTACATCATTTCCTATGCCGCAATTATTGTTATGATCTGCTTTTTTGAGCAGATCAAAGCCGCACAGCGAAAGGAAAAAGAGAATGCAATGCTTGTCATGCAGACCGACAATATCCGCGACTACATCAGCGGTGCGGAGAGCCTTTACCGCGATATCCGCGCAGTCCGGCACGATATGCGAAATCACCTTGCAGTCCTCGAAAGCCTGCACGAACGCGGCGAGAATGAAGCATTTGAAAGCTATCTGCGGGAAGCACGCGCCCGTATCGGGAATGACCCCGGTATCAGCAGCGGCGACCCGGTGACCGATGTTATCCTGACAGAAAAGCAGTCCGAAGCTGCAAAGCGTGGTATCTCTTTTGAGTGCGATTTTCACTACCCGTCCGATCTCAAAGACGGTGCGCTGGATATGAGCATTATCCTTAACAATGCGCTGAATAACGCGATTGAAGCAGCGGAGAAATGCCCGGAAAACGAGCGGAATATAGCTATCTCGTCATCACGGAAAAAGAACGCGTTCATTATCACGGTCACAAATTCCTGCACCGGCGCGGAAATTGCAGACGGAGAACTTCCTGCAACTACCAAATCCGACAGCGAGAACCACGGCTTCGGACTTCTGAACATCAAAAACACCGCCGAAAAGTACGGCGGCGGTATTGAGATCAACTGCAAGGGCGGAAAGTTCACGCTCACCGTCATGCTGATGCTCCAATAATTCGCGCACTAAAAAGCGCGTTTCACAGCAATTTGCTTGATTTTGCAAAAGTTTGTGCGATATAATATACGCAAGACATCTACAGTTATCAAAAGCGGAAAGGGGATCGGATCTTATGAGCAACACAGTTTACATATCCGCGCAGACTGCCTATATGAAAGCATTCACGGACAGCATAGCACCAACACCGTCAGATAACGGTTTCGCTGCTGCACTCGAAAACTGCATAAACGAAAAAAAGCAGTCCCTCGATGACTACAAAGCGTACATCAAAGACCGCATTTCCTCGCTTTCCCTGCACCCGTCGCAGTTCGGTGATACATACGCCGTGAGCATTTCCGACGCAGGGTATAAGCGAATGCAGGAAGAACCGGATTACGAGAAGTGGGTTCTGGAGCAGATCCACGGTGCGTTCTCGGCAGCGATACCGCCGGGAATACGACAGTTAAGCGGAAATCAGCACCACACCCTTCAATTCGGCAGCAAGCCGGAGCACTTCCGTCAGGATTCGTTTTCCACCGGAGAGGGCAAGCTGACGAAAGAGGAAAAGGAAGAATACTGGAAACAGCTCAAAGAACTGCGGGACAAGCGCCGCGAGGAATTTGAGAAGCTGCTGAAAAAGAAGAAGATAGCCCTTGCGCAGGCTCAGGCGCTGTCGCTCGAACGGCGGCTCGCGTTTGCATCAATGATCGACGCGGAAACGGATATCCCCGATGCTATGAGCTATGCGGCGGCAAATGTCAGCGAGATTCCGCCTGTCATCTTCCTTGACATTTCCGAATTGCTTGCAATGATGTGAGAGGGGATTACCATGAATATTAAAAAATTTTATCCCAACAGTTCTTTTCTTAAATTGCAATATGGGTCTTCGCTGATGTCCAGAATGCTTTCTCAAAGAAATGGGAAAGTCAAAGCAGGAAGGCGCTCCGACGGCTTTTCGCGTCAGTTAAATAATGCGGTTCTTGATGAAACAGCAGCGAAAAGACTGAACATCTATAAAAAGCCGCAGATAAGAATGGCTGCTTCACAAGTTAGAAAAGCTACGCTTTCAGAAGTCTCTGCTGCATTTGACGAAGCAAAGGCTGAAAATCACAGAAGGCTTGAAAATGCAGGAAATGAGATAGTTGCAGTAAATGACAGAGCCGGAAAACAAATTACAAACGCAAGTAATCGCATAAACGGAGCGCAATATGACTACCAGTCCTCGGAATACATTTCTAACGGCGCATACCTGAGTGAGATCGACAGAAACAGCTTTGACCGTCAGATGATAAACCGACAGATCGGCAATATTCTCTCCGAGAATGGTATCAGTGTATCCGCAGGTGAAGAATATACTTTTTCTGTTGATGCGTACACCAATAAGATCACTGTTGACGGCGCCGACAAGGAAAAATCGGCAAGCATAGAAAACGCGCTCAATAACGGTCAGAACGGCAAAAATCTTTATGACCATATAAGGCTTTGCAGTTTATGGGAGAACAGCTCGCAGATAATCAAGGAAGGTCAGACGCTCCGGTACTCTAACGAGCTTGTGAAGGAGTTTATAGGCGTGAACCTTGCGGAATGTACACAGAATGGGAACGACTTCATCACAGCCGACAACAGGAGTGTAAAGGATATGCTGCACGAATACGCAAAAGCAAATCCTGCGGACGGTTTTACCGTTGAGCAGCATACAAAGCTCCTGCACAGCTATATTGACCACGCGGCAGAATACAGCTATTCCGACAGTTCTACAAAAATGGATCTTTCGATAAAGTTCAATTCTACCGGACTTCACGACATCGGGCAGGAACACAGCTTCGGAAACGGAGATACCGGTTGGATAGATGATTATGTAAATGATCTGAGTGCAGCAACAGGCAAGAAAGTTCTGACAACTTTTATTTGATTTTGATATGTATTGCTGCTGAAGATTTATTTTCATTCAAATGCAGGGATATGTTGCACCCACAGCCAACATATCCCTTACATAAGGAGCTATTTTATAGCGCAGACACCCTTTTGATTTCTTCAAAGTCCTCGATAAGAGCAAAGAAAAATTTCCTTTGCAATTCATTTCCTATTACTGTTACAGGTTTGAGCTGTGCGATAGAATTGCCTTTCATCAGCATCATCTCTTTGTACAGCACATACGTCTCAGGTTGCGCAAATACAAGCTTCAAAGGCTTTATAAGACCGTTTCTGACCTTATCCGCATACGAGGGGTTGACCGCCTCCAGATTCCTTTCAAGGCAATCAATGACAGTTTCAGCATCCAGCTCTTTTGGCACACGGTCTATCTCCATTATGAATACATATCTGACATCATCGGTATCGGGATAAACGGAGCTGTCCACCAGCAGAAAGCCGCATTCTTTCGCGGTATTGTCCGCCGCGACACGAAGCGCCATTTCCGTGGTCTTCTCGCCCATTAGGCTTACAGTCTTATCAATACGGTACTGAAATTCT
Source organism: uncultured Clostridia bacterium (assembly GCA_946617595.1). Taxonomy (GTDB): domain Bacteria; phylum Bacillota; class Clostridia; order Oscillospirales; family Ruminococcaceae; genus Ruminiclostridium_E. The sequence continues at coordinate 11,469 of CAMOKN010000063.1, read as the reverse complement.
ACCAAAGGTGTGGCGTTGTAAAAACCCGTGACCAAAATCACATCTTTCATTCGATAACGGTAGAAGCCCGAATGATTGGTTATGACAAGCTCATATTTTTTTCCTACCTCAAGTCTGTCCATAGTGACAGGCTCAGCGTTTTCTTCGTCAACAGGAATAAATTCATAAAACAATGAATCCGGGATAAGAGCAGATTCATGTGACGCAAGTTCGACCGGAACAGAAAAAATGCCCTCTGAAGCCGAGATCCCACGATAGTAAAATGCTATGTCTGTTCCAAGATATCGTTCGCGTACTTCATTTGTGTATCTTGCAAATCCTGCGGAAGCTCCGCCCACAACGAATCGAAGATCTTTCCAGACCTTCGGGATAAACGGCGTATCAAACCCCTTCTCAAAGATAGCCTTCAGCTCCGCCGCACGCTCCGGCATGGGTTTTAGCTCAGCACTAAGGCTCTCTCTTAAATCTTCGGGAAGCTCAATAGAGTCATCTATAACTCCCTTTTCAATGTCATTTACAAGAAGCTTCCAATTCTTTTCTATGTAACGGCAGAAATCAAGAATAAAGCCTGTAAATGTACATGCTATATTGTTCAGGTCCTTGTCGCAGAGTGCATATCTTGAATTCAGATATCTTGTATCGGTGCCTTTCGGAGAAAATGTTGCCTGACTCGGAGTGGGGAAAATGTGCTGCCATTTGTCGATATATGGCCGCAGAGACGCCTCGGAGATCGGTCCGTAAGGAGTTCCGTCAGCGAGCCTGATTATTGAGCCGCCGCAGCGTATCAGATTCAGCCAGCGACCGCCAAAATATTTATCCTGAAGATGTCTGTATAAAAATCCTGATTGATAACCCAGGCTGTATCGGGTAAAGCAGTCCCGTGTCCTTTGTGTGTAAGGAATCTTTTTCGGAACGCCTACAGTTCCGGACGTCTTGTTGTACCAGACAGGCTTCTGACTGCAAATAAGGTTATCTTCTCCGTTATTTACCATTCGTTCAATGTACGGTGCGTAATCATCATACTCGGTGATCGGAACTTGTTTCCGGTATTCTTCGATCGAGCTGATATTTGCAAATCCATATTTCTTTCCGTATTCGGTGTCCTTATTTTCATTCAGGAGCTCCAGCAGCAGTTTTGTCTGGACTTCCATAGGTTTTCTTGTCATGATATCAAACCACGCCACAAGCTTCTCCCTGTCCTCGATCCCATTTCGGCGCATTTGATTCAACACTTCATACATAATTTTTCCTCCCTAATTATTAATTTATTTCCGCTAACGTGCGTTAAAAAACAAATGCTTTGTCATGTGATTATCATATTCTGTTTATTATCAAGAATATCACGCAACCCATTGATAAAATCTCCGTAATATTCCGGAAAGTTCTGTGAACCTCGTGCATATATCTTTTTATCCTGATTGACGGTCGCTTCGAAAGTGAACGCTATTCCGTCAAGGACATCTTTCGGACACTCCCCGACGAATCCTCTCCACGACAGAATATGACAGCCATTAAGCAGCTTTATGATAGTTTCTTTACTGCACACGACACGTCTGTCAAGCTCACGGCTATCCTGACTCTGCGTGTATCTGATCCGGTAAAATGACACTTCTGCTATATCGTCCTTCGTCACGATCTCATACTCTGTTGTGCCACGCATACCTGTTTCACGAAGTGTAATGATATTGAAAGATTCTATTTTTGCTCCAAACATGGTGTACCACTATCCTTTTTCCGATCATGTACCGCAATAATTAATGTCTGCTCATCAGCCAACAAATGGCTTCATAGCGCAGCTTGAAGCCATTTGTTCGTCCGAAGGACGAAATGAGCTTGACATCTGAAAAGCTCTGTGCTTTCATTATATGATGAATCTTTTCAAGTTCCGTTTTAACGTGATCTGCTTTTGCTGCTTTTCACATTGAAAAGCAGCGGGGACGGGGTCGCTGCATGATGCGGCGATAGACTGCCCAAGAGAGAGCACGATGCGCACATATAAGCCAATCAAAGCGGAGCCCCAGCGCCGTCTGCGAGGACATCTGCCTTTCAGTCTTCTCTCTTTACCTTAGCTCTCTTTCTGTGCTTTGTCTTCTTTCGTACAAGGAATGCACAGCCGGTGAGCGCGGCAGGTATTACGATCGCCGCAGCAATTCCGGTGTTTGGATTGAGCGGACCGGCACTCTTGCCGCCGTTCACATCAATGGGATCGACAAGCTGTGAGCCGCCGCTTTGCTTTATTCCTCCGGTCATCAGATACGGAGAGAAAGAATCCGCACGGAAATGTATCTTCTTCTGACCGTTCTCTACAATAATACTGCTGTCGATGCGCTGAGGGTAATTGCCGTCTGTATGGTAAAGCCTTACGGCGGCAAGATCGTCGGCAAGGGTTGACGGAACAGGTATATCAAACTCTATATATCCGTCCCCGAGTGAATGTATATACTGCCCTGTAACAGTGTCATAGAGACTTATATCAAATGCGTAACTTTCGTTATTCTCCATTCCGAGATTTCTCAGGGCGTATGTTCCGGCTTCATTTGCGGCAGCCGTGCGCCTTATGATTATTATAACGCTGTGGTCAAAGAACTTCTTGTAGGTATTTAATACCACCTTACCGGCGGTGAGACTGTCAAGCTCATTGTCCAGCGTTATTTCGATGTTTCCCGAAGCCTGCCTCGTTGTATCATCATCTGACGGATCTATGTCTTCTTCATCATCTTCGGGATAATATGCCGTATCACGATCCTCCGTAACGATCTTATCGGGTTCGTCGTCATCGTCATCTGTAGGACGTCGTATCGTCTCCAGTGTTGTTGTGGTGGTCACGACATTCCAGTTATCCGGAACATTCCACGGATCGCGTATCGTTACCTGCGGATAGGTCGTGGTGTAACCGGCGCCGACTGTCAGTGCGGCATATTTGTACGCCGGGCTCCACAGTTCATGCGTATCATAACCGTTATCATCCATGTAGAAAAATCTTCCGGTGGAAAGTTCAAAATTATAATATCCGGAGGGTGCCGTGTTGCGCACCTTCATTTTTGCGGTAAAACGACGGCTCTGGCTGAGGTCGATATTCCTGCTGCTGTTAGACGCGGATAAGATGAAATATCCGGGATAGCTTGTAGATTTTGCGCCTGTGATATACGGATCCCAGTCCAGAAGCTCGAAAGCCTGATAATTGTAGTCAACTCTGATCGCCGCATGATCGGCATATTCACCTATTGCCGGAACATCAATATAAACGTAGAACTCATTTCCGGGATTAAGATATGTGTCAGAAAGCCTTATTCCGCCGCCGTAAACAGAGTCGTCGGAAGATGTTCCGATAACATTAACATAAGCCGTTTCATTTTTAGGGCTCCACAGCTTGTGCGTATATCCGTAGTCATCTGCGTATGAGATCGTAGATGCGACGAGTCTGATAGGATATCTCTCCTGAACTGCTCCGTTTCTGACCTTCAGCCTTGCTGTTATTGTTATGGGTGAGTTTATCAGAATACTTGAAGCAGTGCCTGTTGTCACACTGAAGTAATTTTCTCCTGATTCTTCATTAACTCCGGAAAGATGAGATGTCCATGTGACAAGCGCAAAAGCATCGCTGTCAAACTCAACTTTTATATTGATCTTGTCTGCGGCGTGATTCAGCGCAGGTATTTTTACATTCACATTAAAGGTTTGCCCGACGCTTACTCTCGAACTTGAAACACTTATGCCGTCGCTTTTTACAGTCAGATCGCTTATAGCTCTTACTTTTGCAGACACAGTTCTGTTCTTTTCAGGAGTATCCCACAGCTCATGCTTTACTCCGAGTTCATCGGTATATACAACACTCCAGCTTGTGAGTTCAAACGTCTCCGTATCGGTTGAAGCGCCGCTCCTTACTATCATATTTGCAATAAGTATTTCCGAGTCCGTAAAGTCAAGTGCCGCTGTGCTGCTGTCGTATGTGAAGCTGAGTATTCCCTTGGTTTCGTCCACTTTTTCGGATACGCCGCTTATGCCTGAATTCCACGAAAGCACTTCAAAAGCACTGCTGTTGTACTCTACATTTATTTCTGCATGATCCGCCTTGCGCAAAAGCTGCGGGATATTTACAAACAGATCGAACTTATCTCCTGCGGTAAGATCATTGTCGGACAGACTTATACCGCCGCCGGTAACAGAAAGGTCATCTTTTTCGGTAACTTTCACAGTATCATCATAGATCTCAGGGATCCACAGGGGTTTGGGTTCACCGCTGTCATAATCATCGGCAAAAGAAATATCATAATTTTTAAGCGTGAATATATGATCGCCTATCGCAGCTCCGCTCTTTACCTGAAGCGTGGCTTTCAGCGTGAGCCCGTCAGACAGATCAATATTGGCTTTTTTGCTGCCGTATGACAGAGCAAAGAAACCTTTGCAGTTTGCCAGAGGAGTAAACCCGTTAAAGTTGCTGTTTTTCGCATCATCGTACCAATCGCCTTTAAGCTGGGACGGTGACCATTCGATCACGTCAAATGCGTCCTCATCAAACTCCACTCTGATCGATATACTGTCCGCCATAGTCGGTATCTCCGGAATAATAACGCTTGCCTCAAATGTATCACCGGGCTTGTATGTTTTATCCGGAACCGAGATCCCGCCGCCTGTAACGGCATTCTGGGTATCAGCGCCTGCCTCAACGACCTTGATCTTAGCCTCCGTTATACCGGCAGTCCACAGATCGACCTCTTTATTCTGTTCTTCGTCCCAATGACTCAGACTGCTCTTTTCGACTTTGAATGAATGATCTCCGGGCTCGGCATCTTCTTTTACCTTTACCTTTGCCTCCATAGTGATACCTTCAGTAAGGTCTATATCGGCAGCCGCGTTTCCGTGAGATGCCCTGAAAAAATTTTCTCCGATTTTTTCATATTCTTCATCGGTGTGTGAATCCCACTCGATCACCTCAAAAACATCTTCCTCAAAACTTACATGGATACTGACGGAATCAGCCTTGCTGTTCTGAGCTGGGACCTTGATATACACATAAAACTCATCGCCCTGAGCAGCTCTGGTCACAGATGTACAGATACCGTCGGTCACAATTGCGTCCGTATCTGCCGAAGCCGGAATTGACGGAACAGCCGAAAATATCAGCATGGACAGTGACAATAATAATGCTTTCAATCGTTTCATCATTATTTACCTCGTTTCCGATCACAGTAATTTTGACAGGCGGCTTGGGATACCAGCGTCATACCTTAGTATCTGTGTTGCGTCTCTTGCGGTGGGAGCGCCGGTGCCGGTAATGTTTCCGACAGCTTTGAGATAATCGTCCTCGGACTTGTCGGGCTTTCGTATAAGACCGTTCATTCCCGCATCATATCTGAGTATCTGCGTTGCGTCCTTTGCATCAACACTGCCGTCACCGTTTATATCGCCGTAAAGGTTAAGCGAGGGATCAAGCTCGCTTCCGGCAGCAACATTCCGGTATGTTCTCTGAACGTGTCTCGGCAGCGAGAATGACAGTGTATATGTCTCGTCCTCATCAAGATCATTGAATGAGTATGTGCCGTCCGACGAGAATTTTGTCTGTGTCTTGCCGTTCTTGTCAGTGAGTTTTACCGTAAGGCTTCCCATTGAGCGGTCGTATGAAGAAAGAGTGCCGGAGATAGCTGTTTCGTCGGGTTCAGGGTCGGGGGCTGGCTCCTCTTCTCCTGTGCTTACCATTGCGTAGTCAGAGAAACCGGATTCATTGCCGTCTTCGTCAACGGAGGTTGCAAAGTAGTAGTAGGTTTTGTATGGCTTTATATCGGTATCTCTGTAACCTAATCCCCACACATCTCTGCCTTCACGAAGCCAGTTGATTGACCTGTTTATATAATACCAATAGTAATCAATATTATCATTATCGTATAACCTGTTTTCATAAGTTATCTGATCTAAGCTTTTTATCAGTGTTTTTTCTCCGTCGGGAGACTCTGAACGGTAAATATTATATGACTCTGCTTTCGGGATCCTTCCTATAAATACCCAAACTGCTTTGGTCGTTTCCGGCTTATAGTAAATTTCACACTGGGGAGTGCATTCCAGTATAATCGGTATATTTGTTGCTTCTCCTATAGAAACAAAATCATATCCGTCCTTGTCAGCCAGTTCTTCGGCAAAAGAATCTTTATATCCATAAACAGTGCTGAGCTGTGAACCATAGAACGGAGGAACGCTGTCATCTGGCTTGCAGTCATAGCTATAACGCAGTATGGATACACTCTCCGGAATAGTTACCGATGTAAGGCTGCTGCACCCTATGATACAATCGGCAAATATATTCGTAACACACGAAGGTATGCTCAGAGTCGTTATGCTTTTGCAGTAATTGAATGCATCAAGTGATATTGATTTAATATGTTCCGGAACGACCTTCTCATCAGTAAAAAATGATATATCTTTCAGGTTGTCACATTCTTCAAAAGCGCTAAATCCGATATCGGTGACATTTTCCGAAAATATTATACTTTCAAGTTTATCACAGTTTAAAAAAGCACTGTTCCATATTTTATTTACTCCTGACGGCAATTCTATGGAACCGCCTGTTTTTGCAGCTGGATAGGCTATTATCTCTGTAAGATCATAGTTATATAGTACACCGTCTATGCTTTTATAGTATTTGTTATCAGGAGAAACATTTATCTCCTTTATCTGCATATCATCATAATCAAAATATTGTCCGTTGCAATATGCTCCGGATATGCTTGCCACCGGATTTCCACCTATCACTTTAACAGAGGCGGGGATATATAAGCTTTTGATCTTATGACAGCCAGAAAAAGCATTGGCACCTATTGTTTGGGTATTTTGGGGTATATCTATACTTTCAAAAGCAAAGCATCCCGAAAAAGCATCCGATCCGATATTAATAATGCTATCGGGGAGATCAACACTTTCGAGAGCGATACAGCATTTGAAGGCATCGCTGCCGATTTCTGTAATACTGTTGGGAAGGTCAATACTTTCTAAAGCCGTGCAACCTGAGAAAGCACTGAATCCAATTTTTACGACGCCTTCGTTTATAATAACTGTTCTCAGTTTTTTACAGCCGAAAAATCCTTCCACTGTTTTAACACTTCCGGGGATAGTTACAGTTGTTATATTAGAATAATTGAAGCCACCTATTGTTGTAACACCTTCTGGTATTTCAAACTCAGTACGCCCCACAGGAAATGCTTTTATCGTCTTCCCGTCAGCTGTATAAATTACACCGTCTATTTCTATAAGACTGTCAATATCGTCATCAAGATAATAGTTTTCAAGATCAGTACAGCCAACAAATATTCCGTTTACATACATAAAAATATCTCCGCTGTCATTTTCATGAATCAGAATGTCAGATAAAACAGCGCTTTTAAGTCCGGTACAATCTTTAAAAGCATAATTATCTATATAACAATTATTATCGGCAGACTTTTTTGGAAATTCTATTTCGGTAAGCGACGTACAGCCCTCAAATGCAGATATACTTATCTGCTGAACATTGCCGAGATCCACACTTTCAAGATTGATGCAGCCTTCAAACGCACTTTCCCCTATTGATTCTATTCCGGAAGATATTTTAACTGATGTTATCTCAGTATTGTCTTTAAAAACATCATCACCAATATAAGTGACCGTATATTTTTCGCCTTCGCTATCAGTAATCTCCGAAGATATATTTATATCGGTTTCAGGACCGGCGTAGCCTGCCACATAGGCTGAACCATTTGAATTAGTTAGATACTTTACTCCCCCGACATTCACATTTCCGTATGAATACGCCGCCGCGCCGATACTCACTATCCCCCCTACTATGCTGTCTATAGCCGGAGTCGCTGATATCATACCTGCCGCGAGTAATGCCGCTGTTATCCTTCTGAAATAATTTGTTTTCATATCACTCAATTCCCTTTCCTTTAGTTCTTTTTCTGCGTTTGATCTGCTTGCGTGCAAGTATCATGCAGCCTGCCGCAGCACCGGGTACAGCTATTGCCGCGACAATAACTCCGCCGGTATTGGGGTTTAACGGTCTGCCGCCGGAATTTCCGGTATTTGCAGGAGCGGTTCCCAAAGGCTTTACGTATGTATCGGCATTGTCTCCGGCACCTGCCGGCTTGCCGTAAGTGTCGGCATTGTCTCCGGTAACTGCCGGTGCTCCCACCGTATCGACTATCATATACGGCGAGAACGAATTTGTCCTGAACGTGAGCCTGAACGTACCCTCTTCGATCGTGATACTGCTTCTTATCAGCTGTGGGAATCCGCCGACAATATGATATACTGAGAGCCTGTCCGCCGCTTTTTCAAACATCTGCGGTATCGGCATTGTTATTTCGATGAATCCGCCGTCAAGCGAATCTATAGTTTTTCCGCTCTGCTTCTCGTATATCCCGATATCGAACGGATAGCAGCCATGACCGTTCATTCCGAGACTTTCAAGTGCAAAGGCTGCTGTTTTTTCCGCAGCATCGCTCTGTGACAGCGTTATGACCGAGTCATTATCGAAAAAATCGCTTTGTGTTGTAAGCCTGATCTTTCCGCCGGACAATCCGGCAAGTGAATTGCTCAGTGATATTTTCGAGGCACCTGCATTTCCCGTGCTTTCCGGTGCGTTCTCTTCCTGTTCGTCATCAACCGGAATTTCCGTTTCTTCATTATCTATCGGGATCGGGCTGTCGTGAACCGTTGTTCCGGCTGTATTTGTATTCTTTATTCCGCTGCCGCCTGTGGGAATGTTCGCCGGAACATTCTGTGCCGTATCCGCCGTATCGGTGCTGCCGATCCCGGCAGCCGGCGAAGAAGCTGTTATCTTTATTGATACCTGAGTCACAGCAGGCTTCCACAGCTCGACAGAAGTGATGCCGTCGTCCGAAACATAAGATATGCTTGATCTTGCAAGCTTTACAGCGTATGTTCCGGGAACAGCGTTCTGTTTTACCGAGAGCTGCGCTTTCATTGTCAGTCCGCTTCCGAGTTTTATCGCTCTTGAAACATTCGACGATGATACCACAAAGAATCCTTCGCCGTAATTCGACAAAGAATTGCTGATATCGGGACTCCAGGATATCACTTCGAATGCAGCCGGATCGAACTCCGCACGCACAGATACCGTATCGGCGTCCTCAGCCGGCGGAACTGTCAGAGTAACTGTAAATTTGTCACCGGGGTGCAAAGCACTTGACGAAACAGCTATCCCATTCAGAGTATCTGCATACGATACTCCGGTCATTAGTGCCGCCATTACTGCGGCAGCCGTCAGGATCGACACAAGTCTGAGCAGAAATTTCATATTATATCATCATATCCTTACTTATCTGAATACATAATTACCCATAATATACTATTTTATATTATATCACGCTCGTATTTTACAGTCAACTTTTTATTCGCTCATTTGTTAATATCAGACAATAATTTTGATCGTAAATTGTTAAAAATGACCGTTTCTTTTTCTATTTCATTTAAAACATATATGATTTTTTATCTGCACTTGCATTTTCTGTAAATTTGTATTATAATAATTGAGTTGAAGTCTTTATGAGGTATTGACATTATACAGACTCCAGTACAGAAAGGAGCAGAAAAATGCTTGAACTTAAAAATGTCTCCTTCGGGGCAGAATCCGACGGAAAACATATTGAGATAATCCGTGACATAAGCCTGACAGTTCCGGACAACAAATTCGTTGTCATAACCGGACCCAACGGCGGCGGAAAATCAACGCTTGCTAAAGTAATAGCAGGCATCGAAAAAAATTCGTCCGGCAGGATAATCTTTGACGGTGAAGATATCACCGAAAAAAATATAACCGAGAGAGCAAATCTCGGTATAGGATTCGCATTTCAGCAGCCTGTGAAATTCAAGGGGCTGACCGTCCTCGATCTTCTCCGCATAGCAGCGGGAAAGCCCATAAAAATTGCGCAGGCGTGCGATCATCTTTCAGAAGTCGGGCTCTGCGCAAAGGATTATATTAACCGTGAAGTGAACGCCTCACTCTCCGGCGGTGAACTCAAGCGTATCGAAATAGCGACCGTTCTTGCAAGAAATATAAAGCTCGCGCTGTTCGATGAGCCGGAAGCAGGTATAGACCTCTGGAGCTTCGGAAACCTTGTCCGTATATTTGAGAATATGCGCAATTCGGACAAGAACCGCTCTATCGTTGTTATCTCTCATCAGGAAAGGATCCTTGAGATCGCCGATGAGATAGTAGTGATCGCAGACGGCAGGATCAGCAGACAGGGGACCAGAGACGAGATACTTCCTGATATAATCGGCACCAAATACGCTCAGAATGTCTGCCATAAGATCGCCGAAGCAGAAACGGAGGGATAATTATGCTTAAAATGGATCCTATTCAGCTCAGACTCCTGCAGGAAATAGCAGATCTGCACGATATCCCGGAGGGAGCATACAATTTCCGCGCAAACGGGCAGGCTGTCGGAAGAAATACTACCGCAAACATTGATATCCAGCCAAAAAAAGAAGGCAGCGGCATAGATATACACATCAAGCCCGGAACTAAGAATGAAAGCGTGCATATACCTGTTGTTCTCAGTCAGAGCGGACTGAAAGAGACTGTGTACAATGACTTCTTTATAGGTGAGGACTGCGACGTGCTGATCGTTGCCGGCTGCGGTATCGACAACTGCGGACAGCAGGATTCGGAGCATGACGGTATCCACCGCTTCTATGTCGGAAAAAACTCAAAGGTCCGCTATGTCGAGAAGCATTACGGTTCGGGGGACGGTTCCGGAAAGCGCATACTCGATCCCGTTACCGAGGTGTATATGGAAGAAGGCAGTTCCATGGAAATGGAAATGGCGCAGATAAAGGGAGTTGATTCAACCCACAGAACGACTGTTGCGGAACTGAAAAAAGACGCAAAGCTCGTAGTACGTGAGCGCCTTATGACACACGGCGAACAGAATGCCGAAAGTGTTTACAAGGTATCGCTGAACGGCGAAGGCTCCAGCGCAGACGTTGTATCACGTTCTGTGGCACGCGATTCATCATATCAGAAATTCGATGCCTGCATTGCAGGAAATGCCCCGTGCAGCGGTCACACCGAGTGCGATTCGATAATTATGGACAGCGGAAAGATACTCGCTGTTCCGTCACTTGAAGCAAACGATGTCGATGCACAGCTCGTCCACGAAGCCGCTATCGGAAAGATCGCCGGTGAGCAGCTCATAAAACTTATGACTCTCGGACTCACCGAAGCTCAGGCAGAAGAGCAGATCATCAACGGCTTTTTGAAATAAAGGGTACCTCTAAAGGCAGATGTGCTGTCAATGGCCTATCGTGCAGTGACCCGTCATTGGGATTTATGCGCTCATTTACGGACAGTGATTTAAGGCAATACCGCACAAATAGACGTACAGCGCTTGCTTGCAGAATATTCCGTCATCTTGCACAGAAATTCCTTGACTTGCGCCAGCAAGCCTGCGTCATTTCTGTACAATCTGACGAAAT